>NZ_JBHUIY010000046.1:0-24021 GCF_042683125.1 Phaeospirillum tilakii | reverse complement strand
CGGCATCGCCGGCGGGGCGGCGGCAGCGGCCGGGGCCGGAGCGGGGGCCGGGGCCGGGGCGGCGGCGGCCGGAGCGGCGACCGTGCCGGCGGCACCGGCCTCGATCGCCCCCAGCACCGCGCCGACCGCGACGGTGGCGCCGACGGCGACGGCGATCTCGCTCAGCACCCCGCTGGCCGGGGCCGGCACCTCGACGGTGACCTTGTCGGTTTCAAGCTCGACCAGGGTCTCGTCGGCTTTGACGGCCTCGCCGACCGCCTTGAACCATTTGGCGACGGTGGCCTCGGTGACGGATTCGCCCAGCGTGGGCACCAGGATCTGGGTAGACATGGCAAGCTTCCCTTGGAACGATGTTTCTTGTCAGGCGTGCAGGCGCGACAGCTTGGTGGCGCGGCGGAACGGTTGCGGCAATTGGGCGAGGTCGCCGGCCAGCGCGCTTTCGACGATCCATTGCTGCTCGGCGGCGTGGTTCTTGTAGAGCCCGGTCGCCGGCGAGGCCGCCGCCTTGCGGCCGCAATAGACCGCGCGGGTGGCCTTGATGTCGGATTCCTCGCAGATGAACTCGATGCGGCGATCGACGAACATCCACGGCCCCATGTTGGCCGGCTCCTCCTGCACCCACACCAGCTCGGCGTTGGGATAGCGGGCCAGTTCCTTCTTCACCGCGTCCTTCGGCCAGGGATAGAGCTGCTCGACCCGGATGATCGCCACGTCCTCGATCCCCCGCGCGATGCGGGCCTCGAGCAGGTCGTAATAGACCTTGCCCGAGCAGAGGATAACGCGACGGATCTTCTCGTCCGGCACCAGATGCAGCGCCTCGGGCAGCACCCGGTAGAAGCGGGTGCCCGACTGGAACTGGTCGAGGTCGGAGATGCACATCTTGTGACGCAGCAGCGATTTCGGCGTCATCAGCACCAGCGGCTTGCGGTAGTTGCGGCGCAGCTGGCGGCGCAGGACGTGGAAATAATTGGCCGGGGTCGAGACGTTGCAGACCTGCCAATTGTCCTCGGCCGACAGCTGGAGGTAACGCTCCCACCGCGCCGAGCTGTGTTCGGGGCCCTGACCCTCGAAGCCGTGCGGCAGCAGCAGCACCAGCCCCGACATCCGCAGCCACTTCGATTCGCCCGAACTGATGAACTGGTCGATGATCACCTGGGCGCCGTTGGCGAAATCGCCGAACTGGGCCTCCCACATCACCAGGGCGTTGGGCTCGACCTGGGAATAACCGTATTCAAACGCCAGCACCGCCTCTTCCGACAACGGGCTGTCGATCACCTCGAAGCGGGGCTGCTCGGGGCGGAGATGGTTGAGCGGCTCGTGACGCGCCTCGCTGTCCTGGTCGATCAGGCGGCAATGGCGCTGCGAGAAGGTGCCGCGCCCGCAATCCTGACCGGACAGGCGGACCTGATTGCCCTCCAGCAGCAGGGTGCCGAACGCCAGCGCCTCGGCGGTGGCCCAGTCGATGCCGCGCCCGGTCTCGATCGCCTCGCGCTTGGCGTCGAGCTGGCGGGCGATCTTGCGGTTGAGGGCGAAGCCGTCCGGCACCCGGGTCAGGCCGGCGCCGACCTCGTGCAGCAGGTCGAGCGGCACCCCGGTCTTTTCCTCGCGGAATTCCTCCTCGTCGGCGAGCTGGACGATGCCCTGCCACTTGCCTTCGAGCCAGTCGGCCTTGTTGACCTTGAAGCTCTTCGAGGCGGCGAACTCGGCCTCCAGCCGGGCGTGGAATTCCCCCACCAGCCCGTCGGCCTGCTCGCGGGTGAAGACCCCCTCTGCCACCAGCTTGTCGGCATAGAGGGCGCGGGTGGTCGGCAGGGCGCCGATCTTGCGGTACATCAGCGGCTGGGTGAAGCCGGGCTCGTCGGCCTCGTTGTGGCCCTGGCGCCGGTAGCACTGGATGTCGATCACCACGTCCGACTTGAAGTGCTGGCGGAACTCGATGGCGATGCGGGCGACGTGGACCACCGCCTCGGGATCGTCGCCGTTGACGTGGAACACCGGGGCCTGGAAGCCCTTGGCGACGTCGGAGCAATAGGGGCCGGAGCGGGAATATTCCGGCGCGGTGGTGAAGCCGATCTGGTTGTTGACGATGATGTGGATGGTGCCGCCGGTCGAGTAGCCGGCCAGCTGCGACAGCATGAAGGTCTCGGGCACCACCCCCTGGCCGGCGAAGGCGGCGTCGCCATGGATGATGATGCCGAGGATCCGGACATGCTCGGTGTCGCCGGCATGGGTCTGCTTGGCGCGGACCTTGCCGACCACCACCGGCCCGACCACTTCGAGGTGGGACGGGTTGGGCACCAGCGACAGGTGGATCACCTTGCCGTCGAAATCGCGGTCGCCCGAGGTGCCGAGATGGTATTTGACGTCGCCCGAGCCCTGGACATCCTCGGGATGGGCGGCATTGCCCTGGAATTCGGAGAAGATCGCCTGATAGGGCTTGGCCAGGAAGTTGGCCAGCACGTTGAGCCGGCCGCGATGGGCCATGCCGATCACCGCGTCCTCCAGCCCGAGCTGGCTGCCGCGCTTGATGATCTGCTCCAGCGCCGGGATCAGCACCTCGCCGCCTTCAAGGCCGAAACGCTTGGTGCCGGTATATTTGAGCTGAAGGAAGCGTTCGAATCCTTCCGCCTCGGTCAGGCGTTCGAGGATCGCCTGCTTGCCGCGCGGGGTGAAGTCGGTGCGGTTGTGGATCGATTCGATCCGCTTCTGGATCCAGGCCTTCTGGTCGGGGTCCTGGATGTGGGTGAACTCGACGCCGATATGGGCGCAATAGGTGTCGCGCAGCACCTGGAGAATCTGGCGCAGGGGGGCCTTTTCCAGCCCCAGCACGTTGTCGAGGAAGATCTCGCGGTCGAGGTCGGCCTCGGTGAAGCCGTAGGTGCGGTAATCGAGTTCGGGATGGAATTCGCGCTTGGTCAGGCCGAGCGGATCGAGTTCGGCCAGCAGATGGCCACGGACGCGGTAGGAGCGGATCAGCATCAGGGCGCGGATCGAATCCGTCTGCGCCTGCCGGATCGCCGCCGCGTCGGGGCACACACCCGCCTCGGCCTTGGCCGCCTCGCCTTTGCCCGGCTTGGCCTTGGCGGGGGGCGGTGCGTCGGGATCGGGAGCGCCAATCACCTTGAGATCGCGGCGCAACGCGCCTCGGCCCTTGAAATCGCCGTCAAGCTGGGCGGGATCGTCGCGCAGCTCGCGGAAGAACTGGCCCCAGGACGGATCGACCGAAGCCGGATCGTCGAGATAACGGGCATAGAGTTCGGCAATGAACACGGCGTTGCCGCCGGTCAGAAAGGACATCTCCTCGGAAGGCCTGCTCATCCTGGGACTCGGCGCGGGGAACGCCCGCGCCCCTTTCATTTTTGGGCCGGATGGCGCCCCGGGGCGCCCCCAGGCCAGTGGTGTCGGCGAAGAAAAGCCCGAACGCCCCTCCCGCCGTCGCGACGGCGGCGGGAGGGGCGACAGACTTAGCCCTTCAGCAAGGTCAGCATGGTCGAGCCCAGCGCCGCCGGCGATTCGGCGACGGCGATCCCGGCCGCACGCATGGCCTCGATCTTGAAGTCGGCGGTGTCGCAGCCGCCCGAGATCACCGCGCCGGCATGGCCCATGCGGCGGCCGGGCGGAGCGGTACGGCCGGCGATGAAGCCGACGGTCGGCTTCTTCACCTTCGACGACTTCAGCAGTTCGGCGCCCTTGACCTCGGCGTCGCCGCCGATCTCGCCGATCATGATGATCGCCTCGGTCTCGGGGTCGGCCAGGAACATCTCCAGGCAATCGACGAAGTTGGTGCCGTTGATCGGGTCACCGCCGATGCCGATGCAGGTGGTCTGGCCGAGGCCGGCGGCGGTGGTCTGGGCCACCGCCTCGTAGGTCAGGGTGCCGGACCGCGACACGATGCCGACCTTGCCGCGCTGGTGGATGTGACCGGGCATGATGCCGATCTTGCACTCGCCGGGGGTGATCACGCCGGGGCAGTTCGGCCCGATCAGCCGCGACTTCGAACCGGCCAAAGCCCGCTTGACCGCCAGCATGTCGATCACCGGGATGCCCTCGGTGATGCAGACCACCAGCTCGATCTCGGCGTCGATCGCCTCAAGGATCGCGTCGGCGGCGAACGGCGGCGGCACGTAGATCACGCTGGCATTGGCGCCGGTGGCGTGCTTGGCCTCGGCCACGGTGTTGAACACCGGCAGGTCAAGGTGGCGGCTGCCGCCCTTGCCGGGGGTGACGCCGCCGACCATCTTGGTGCCGTAGGCGATCGCCTGTTCGGAATGGAAGGTGCCCTGGGCGCCGGTGAAGCCCTGGCAGATCACCTTGGTCTCGGAATTGACGAGAACGGCCATGATTACGCGGCCTCCTTCACGGCCTTGACCACCTTTTCGGCGGCATCCGCCAGATTGTCGGCGGCGATGATGGGCAGGCCGCTCTGGGCCATGATCTTCTTGCCGAGCTCGACGTTGGTCCCTTCGAGCCGGACCACCAGCGGCACGTTGAGGCTGACCTCGCGCGCGGCGGCGACCACGCCGTCGGCGATCACGTCGCAGCGCATGATGCCGCCGAAGATGTTGACCAGGATGCCTTCGACGTTGGGATCCGACAGGATCAGCTTGAAGGCGGTGGTGACGCGCTCCTTGGTGGCGCCGCCGCCGACGTCGAGGAAGTTGGCCGGTTCGCCGCCATACAGCTTGATGATGTCCATCGTCGCCATCGCGAGGCCGGCGCCGTTGACCATGCAGCCGATCGAGCCGTCAAGCTTGATGTAGTTGAGCGAGTGGCGGGTGGCCTCCAGCTCGGCCGGATCCTCTTCCGACTCGTCGCGCAGTTCCTCGATGTCCTTGTGACGGAACAGGGCGTTGTCGTCGAAATTGACCTTGGCGTCGAGCGCGATCAGCTCGCCCTCGCCGGTGACCACCAGCGGGTTGATCTCGGCGATCGACATGTCGAGGTCGAGGAACGCCTTGTAGAGGGCGGCCAGGAACTTGACCAGATTGGAGACCTGCTTGCCCTCGAGCCCGAGGCCGAAGGCGATCTGGCGGCCGTGATAGGGCTGGAAGCCCTCGACCGGATCGATGCCGACCTTGATGATCTTTTCGGGATGGGCGGCGGCGACCTCCTCGATCTCCATGCCGCCCTCGGTCGAGGCCATGATGGTGACGCGCGACGAGGCGCGGTCGACCAGCATGCCGAGATACAGCTCGCGCTTGATGTCGCAGCCCTGCTCGACATAGACGCGGCGGACCTCACGACCGGCCGGGCCGGTCTGGACGGTGACCAGCACCTTGCCCATCATCGCGTTGACGGTGGTCTCGACCTCCTCGATCGACTTGACCACCCGGACGCCGCCCTTGCCCGACGGATCGCCGATGAAGTGGCCCTTGCCGCGTCCACCGGCGTGGATCTGCGACTTCACCACCCACACCGGACCACCCAGTTCCTTGGCGACCTGACCGGCCTCGGCGGGGGTGTAGGCCACGCCCCCCTTCAGCACCGGAACGCCGTACCGGGCCAGCAACTGCTTGGCTTGGTACTCGTGGATATTCATTGGTTGCTCCCTGTCTCGCTCTTCCGGGTGGAACCCGGGATGACGCGTTTGGTCATCGCGCCTTGCCCCTGCCCCGAACTCAATGCAGACCAAGCCCGCCCCGGCCGGAACCGGGGCGGACCCGCGCCCTCAGCCCATCAGGCCGCTGGCGACTTTCACCAGACCGCGCACCGCGTCGGCCGACTTGTTGAAGGCGGCCTGCTCGGCGGGGTCGAGGCTGATCTCGACGATGCGCTCGACACCGCCCTCGCCCAGCACCACCGGCACGCCGACGAACACGTCGTCGGGCTGGCCGTAGGTGCCGCCCTTGACCAGGGTCGCCACCGGCATCACCCGCTTCTTGTCCTTGAGGTAGGATTCGGCCATCGCCACCGCCGACGCGGCCGGGGCGTAGAAGGCCGAGCCGGTCTTCAGCAGGTTGACGATCTCGGCGCCGCCGTCGCGGGTGCGCTGGACGATCGCATCAAGCTTCTCCTGGGTGGTCCAGCCCATCTTGACCAGATCCGGCAGCGGAATGCCGGCGACGGTCGAGTAGCGCACCAGCGGCACCATGGTGTCGCCGTGGCCGCCCAGCACGAAGGCGGTGACGTCCTCGACCGACACGTTGAATTCCTCGGCCAGGAAGGTGCGGAAGCGGGCCGAATCCAGCACGCCCGCCATGCCGACGATGCGGTTGGCCGGCACGCCCGAGAAATGCTGGAGCGCCCACACCATCACGTCGAGCGGGTTGGTGATGCAGATCACGAAGGCGTCGGGACAATTGGCCTTGATGCCCTCGCCGACCGCCTTCATCACCTTGAGGTTGATGCCGACCAGATCGTCGCGGCTCATGCCCGGCTTGCGCGGCACGCCGGCGGTGACGATCACCACGTCGGCCCCCTTGATCTCGGCATAGTCGTTGGCGCCGCGATAGCGCACGTCAACGCCTTCGACCGGGGTCGATTCGAGGATGTCGAGCGCCTTCCCCTGCGGGACCCCCTCGGCGATGTCGAACAGGACGACGTCGCCCAGTTCCTTGAGCCCGATCAGATGGGCGAGCGTGCCGCCGATGTTGCCGGACCCTACGAGAGCGATCTTCTTGCGTGCCATGATGGGGACTTCCCTCGAACGTGATCAACATAAAGGGGCGAACGGGTGGGGGCCGCGCCGGCTCGCCATCCGTCGTCGGTCCGCTTTGGTACCCCGTTTTCGCCGTGAGAGCAAGGAGATTGCCGTGGCGCGCCGCGGCAGGAAATATCGTTTATTCCAAGGGACTCGGCCTTGACGATCCCGGTCGCGCTCCCCATCTTGCCCCGCCCCACCCGGACGGGCTTTGCCCCACCCTTGTGGGTGGGGTGGAGCACCGCGCTTCACCGCCCGGGGCTAGGCCCCGACCGCCTCGTCGCGGGCCAGCCAGTCGTCGCTCTGCATCTCCATCAGGCGCGACACGGTGCGTTCGAACTCGAACGCCCCCTCCCCCTCGGGATAGAGCCGTTCCGGCGCCGCCGCCGCCGAGCAGATCAGGGTCACCCGGCGTTCGTAGAGGGCATCGACCAGGGTGACGAAGCGGCGGGCCTTGTCGGCATTGGCCGGCGACAGCACCGGCACGTCGGACAGCACCAGGGTGTGGTAGCGCCCGGCCAAAGCGAGATAGTCCGACGGCCCCAGCGCCGCGCCGCACAACTGGTCGAACGAGAACCGCGCCACCCCCATCGCCGCCAGCGGCACCCGCACCGGATGGCCGTTGACCTCGAATTGCTGCGGGGTGGCGCCCATCCCCTCGGTCAGGCGGGCGAAGGCGAGGTCGAGCGCCGCCTCGGCCGCCTCGTCATTGGGCCAGTGATAGACCTGGAGCCCCTGCTTGCGCCCGAGACGGTAATCGCGCTCGGACAGCAGTTCCAGCACCTCGAACCGCTGCTCGATCAGGGCGATGAAGGGGAGGAAGCGGTCGCGCTGGAGCCCGTCCTTGTAGAGGTCGGAGGGCGCGCGGTTGGAGGTGATCACCATCACCACCCCCTCGTCGAGCAGGGCCTGGAACAGCCGGCCGACGATCATCGCGTCGCCGATGTCGGTGACCTGCAATTCGTCGAGGCACAGCAGCCAGGCCTCGGCGGCGATCGAGCGGGCCAGCTTGGGGATCGGGTCGGCGTCGCGCCGGGTCTTGGCCTGGCGCCAGAGATGGATCTCGCGATGGATGTCGCGCATGAATTCGTGGAAATGGACCCGCCGCTTGCCGGCCACCGGGGCGGTGCGAAAGAACAGGTCCATCAGCATCGACTTGCCCCGCCCGACCGGGCCGTGCAGGTACAGCCCCTGGTACGGCGGCCGGCCGCGCCCGCCGCCCAGCCAGGTGCCGCCCCGGCGCAGGCCGAAGCGGCCGAGCCAGCCGGTGGCGGCCAGCGCCGGGCGATAGCCGGTCAGGGCAAGATGGAAGTCCTGCAACCGTTCGACCGCACGCTCCTGGGCGAGGTCGGGGGCGATCTCCCCCGCCGCCACTCCGGCGCGATAGACGGAGAGCGGCCCGGCGCTCATGCGTCGAGGGCGGGAGCGACGGGGGCGGGCGGCGCGGCGGGGGCGGCCCCGCACAGGGCCAGCCATTCCGCCTCGGTCAGCACGGCGAGGCCGAGATCGCGCGCGGCGGTGGCCTTCGAGCCGGCATCGGCCCCGACCACCACGAAATCGGTCTTGCGCGACACCCGGCCGACCACCTTGGCCCCCATCGCCTCGGCGCGGGCCTTGGCCTCGGGCCGGGTCATCGCGGTCAGCGTGCCGGTGAACACCACCGAGCGGCCGGCCAGCGGCGAATCCGCCGCCTCGACCACCCGGGCCGGGCCGACCCCGCCGCCGAGGGCCGCCATCGCCGCCAGCAACTGGTCGATCGCCTCGCTGTTGTGGGCCTCGGCGAAGAAGGCGGCGAGATCCTCGGCCACCGACGGGCCGATATCCTCGATCGCCTCGAGATCGGCGCGGGCCTCGGCCTCGCCGGCGGCGACCCGGTCCATCGCCTCGCGCCACGCCGCCAGGGTGCCGTAATGGCGGGCGAGGCGGCGGGCGGTGGCCTCGCCGATCTGGCGGATCCCCAGCGCGTAGATGAAGCGTTCGAGCCCGATGGTGGCGCGGTCACGAATCGCGGCGAACAGCTTCTCGACCGACCGCTTGCCCCAGCCGTCGCAATTCTCGAGCCGGGTCAGCGACGCGGCCTCGCGCGCCTCCAGCCGGAAGATGTCGGCCGGGGTGCGCACCAGCTCCCTGTCCCACAGGAACTCGACGTTCCTGTCGCCCAGCCCCTCGATGTCGAAGGCAAGGCGCGAGGCGAAATGGCGCAGCCGCTCCTTGGCCTGGGCCGGGCAGGTCAGGCCGCCGACGCAGCGGCGGATCACCTCGCCCTCCGGCCGCTCGGCATGGGCGCCGCAGGCCGGGCAGACCTCCGGGAAGGCGAAGGCGGGCGCGCGCTCGGCCCCCGGTTCGGCCACCACCTCGACCACCTGCGGGATCACGTCGCCGGCGCGCTGGACGATCACGCTGTCGCCGACCCGGACATCCTTGCGGGCGATCTCGTCCTCGTTGTGCAGGGTGGCGCGGGTCACCACCACGCCGCCGACATTGACCGGGGTCAGGATCGCCACCGGGGTCAGCGCCCCGGTGCGGCCGACCTGGATCTCGATCCGCTCGACCCGGGTGGTGGCCTGCTCGGCCGGGAATTTGTGGGCGATCGCCCAGCGCGGCGAGCGGCTGACCATGCCGAGCCGCTGTTGCAGGTCGATCGCGTCGATCTTGTAGACCACCCCGTCGATGTCGTAGGGCAGCTCGGCGCGATGCTCGCCCAGGGTGTGGTAGAACGCCAGCAGCTCGGCGACCGAGCCGGCGCGGGCCGACAGCGGGTTGACCGGGAAGCCCCAGGCCTTGAAGCGGGCCAGCAGGTCCCAGTGGCTGGCGGCCAGGGCGCCGGAACTGTCGCCGACGGCATAGACGAACAGGCTGAGCCGGCGCCCGGCGGTGACGGCGGGATCGAGCTGGCGCAGCGAGCCGGCGGCGGCGTTGCGCGGATTGGCGAACGGCTTGTCGCCGGCCTCGGCCTGACGGCGGTTGAGATCGAGGAAATCGGCCTTGGCCATGTAGACCTCGCCCCGGATCTCGATCGAGTCGGGGGCGTCGTCGGGCAGGACGCGCGGCAGCATTGCGGCCGGCAGGGTCAGCAGGTTGGCGGTGACGTCCTCGCCCTCGCCGCCGTCGCCGCGGGTGGCGGCCTGAACCAGCCGCCGTTCCTCGTAACGCAGATTGATCGACAGGCCATCGATCTTCGGCTCGGCGACGAAGGCCAGCGCCGCCTCGGCGCCGAGGCCGAGGAACCGCCGCACCTTCAGGCTGAACTCGGCGACATCCTCCTCGGAGAAGGCGTTGTCGAGCGACAGCATCGGGATGCGGTGGACCACCTTGCCGAAGCCCTCGGCCGGACGGCCACCGACCCGGCGCGCCGGGCTGTCGGCGCGGACCAGATCGGGGAAGCGGGCCTCGATCGCCGCGTTGCGCCGCACCAGGGCGTCATAGCCGGCATCGTCGATCAACGGCGCCGCCAGCACATGGTAGGCATGATCGTGGCGGGCGATCTCGGCGGCGAGCCGGGCCAGTTCGGCCTCGGCCTGTTCGCGGGTCAGGGACTCGATGCTGTCGTCGGTGCCGGTCATGGCGCTGCCCATCCGGTTGCGGGGATCATGGCGGGCTCCCGGCCCCGAACCCCGTTCGTTTTCGAAAAAAGAGGAGGTCCGGAGGCGTCAGCCTCCGGGCGGGGCCGGGGCGGCAGCCCCGCGCGGGGGCTGGGGTCAGGCCTGCCGGGCATCGATGATGGCCCGGCGGATCGCCCGGGTCTCGGTGAATTTCTGCTGGAGGATCTCGCCCTCGCCCCAGCGGATCGCCCGCTGCAACGCGGTGAGGTCCTCGGTGAAGCGCTGGATCACCTCCAGCACCGCCTCGCGGTTGTTGAGGAAGATGTCGCGCCACATCACCGGATCGGAGGCGGCGATGCGGGTGAAGTCACGGAAGCCCGAGGCGGAGAACTTGATCACCTCGTGCTGGAGATGGCCTTCGAGATCGCTGGCGGTGCCGACGATGGTGTAGGCGATCAGGTGCGGCAGGTGCGAGGTGATCGCCAGCACCCGGTCGTGATGACGCGGTTCCATCACCTCGACGTTGGAGCCGATCGCGGTCCACAGCGCCGCCAGCCGGTCGAGCGCGGCCGGATCGGTGCCGGGCAGCGGGGTCAGGATCTGCCAGCGGCCGACGAACAGCCCCTCGGTCGCGCTGGCCGGGCCGGAGAATTCGGTGCCGGCGATCGGATGGCCGGGGATGAAATGCACCCCGGCCGGGATCGACGGGCCGAGATCGCGCACCACCGCCTGCTTGACCGAACCGGTATCGGTGACGATGGCGCCGGGGGTGAGATGGGGGGCGATGGTCTGCCCCACGCTCTTCATCGCCCCGACCGGGACGCCGACCACCACCAGATCCGCGCCGGGAATCACCTCGGCCGGGTCGGCGCTGGCCAGATCGACCAGCCCCATCTCGACCGCGACGCGGCGCGCCTCGGGATCGATCTCGAACGTCACCAGCCGCCGGGCCAGACCCTGCCGGCGCAGGGCCAGCGCCAGCGACGAACAGATGTGGCCGATGCCGACCAGACAGACGGTCTCGAACGCCGGCTCCGGGCTCATCCCTCCGCCCCGCTGGCGACGAACGCGGCCAGCGCCGCGGCCACCGCTTCGTTCTCCTCGCCGGTGCCGATGGTGATCCGCAGCGAATCCCCCAGCCCGTAGCCGGCCATCGCCCGCACGATCACCCCGCGCCGGCGCAGGAAGGCATCGGCATCGGCGGCGGTCTTGCCCGGCTGCTGCGGGAAGCGCACCAGGATGAAGTTGGTGACGCTCGGCACCACGGTCAGGCCGAGCCCGGCCAGCTTGTCGGTCAGCCAGGGGCGCCACGCGTCGTTGTGGGCCTTGACCCGGGCGAAGTGGTCGCCGTCGGCCAGCGCCGCCTCGCCCGCCGCCAGCGCGGCGGCGCTGACGTTGAACGGGTTGCGGGTACGGTTGAGCACGTCGGCGATCACGGCCGGGCAATAGGCCCAGCCCAGCCGCAGCCCGCCCAGGGCGTAGATCTTCGAGAAGGTGCGGCAGACCACGGTGTTGTCGCCCTGATCGACCAGTTCGTTGCCGCAGGAATAATCCTCGGCGGTGACGAACTCGGCATAGGCGGCGTCGAGCACCAGCAGGATGTCATCGCGCAGGCCGGCGCGCAGCCGCGCCACCTCGGCGGTCGGCAGGTAGGTGCCGGTCGGGTTGTTGGGATTGGCGAGGAACACCACCTTGGTGCGCGGGGTCACCGCCGCCAGCAGGTTGTCAACGCTGGCGACCAGATCGATTTCGGCCGCCTTGACCGGGGTGGCGCCGCTGGCCTTGGCGGCGATCGCGTACATCAGGAAGCCGTGCTCGGATTGCAGCACCTCGTCGCCCGGACCGACATAGGAGCGGCACAGCAGGCCGAGCAGCTCGTCCGAGCCGGCGCCGCAGACGATGCGGTCGGGATCGAGGCCGTAATGCGCCGCCAGCGCCGCCCGCATCCGGGTGGCGCCGCCGTCGGGATAACGGTGGCTTTCCGGTCCCAGCTCCGCCAGAGCCGCCATCGCCTTGGGGCTCGGCCCCAGCGCGCCCTCGTTGGAGGACAGTTTGATGACGCGGCTGACACCCTCGAGGGCGGATTCACCGCCGACATAGGGACGGATGTCCATGATGCCGGGACGGGGCGCGGGAGCGGACACGGCGGATACTCCTCAGACAGACACTACGACAACCAGAAAAACGACGGGGGGAGGGAAGAGAAGCGGCCTCAGGCGAGCGCCTCGGGCGGGAGGGGGGTGGCGTAGCCCCCGACCACCGAGACGTGGGCGACCGGCTCGCGGGTGGCGGTGAGCCGGGCGAGGCGGGGATCGGCGGCGGGGACGTGGCCGAGGATCTCGATCAGATGCAGCCAGACGTCGCCGTGGCGACAGACCGCCAGCACCCCGGCCGAATCCAGCCCGGCGGCGGCGACGGCGGCGCGCAGGCGGTCGCGGCTGACGTCGGGGCCGCTTTCCAGCACCATCAGGGTGCGGTCGTCGCCGGTCTCGTCATGGTCGCGGCAGGCGATCACCAGCGCCTGGGGCGGCTCGGGCACGCCGGGAGCCGGCGGCGGGGCGACGAACGGCAGCCGCGCCACCACCCGGGGCCCCTCGCCCCGCCCGGCGGCGAGGCTGGTCCACCACGGCTCGGCCTCCTCGGCGACGTCGCTGCCGACCGCCTGGGGCAGCGGCACCAGCCCGGCCGAGGCCTCGCCGTCGGCGACGGCGCGCACCACCTGACCGGGGGTGCGACAGATCTGGAGCGGCACCACCACGCCGAAATGGTTGCGGGCCAGTTCGACGAAGCTGGCGCCGCGCCCTTCGCCCTCGGCATGGACCGCCACCGCGAACGGGGCCTGGATCGCCAGCAGGGCGCCGATCATCTCGCGCCAGATCCGCACCAGCGCCATGCGGGGGAACTGGCCGCGATGGCGGGCGAGCAGGCGGCGGAGGATCTCGGCCTCGCGGCCGGGGCGCAGCACCACCGCGCGGTCGCCCTTGGCGACGGCGACCCTTTCGACCAGGGCCGATCGTTGGATCAACAGGTCGTGAATCGATTCGTCGATGCGATCGATTTCGCGGCGAAGCTGGTCAAGGCTGACGCTGTTCTGGGGCATGGTGCGGGCGTGATCGGGAATCCGGTTCAAGGGG
This sequence comes from Phaeospirillum tilakii, assembly GCF_042683125.1. Taxonomy (NCBI): domain Bacteria; kingdom Pseudomonadati; phylum Pseudomonadota; class Alphaproteobacteria; order Rhodospirillales; family Rhodospirillaceae; genus Phaeospirillum; species Phaeospirillum tilakii. The sequence continues at coordinate 10,705 of NZ_JBHUIY010000046.1, read as the reverse complement.
GATAGGTTTAGAGCCCCCGCGTCCGGAAATCAAAGAAAACGTTGACAGTGGGGGGCCGCGACCCTAGCTAAACGATTTCCGCCCGATGATGCGGATTAGGACCGTCGATCCGATGAGCGCTGCCGAGCCCGTTTCCACCTCTCCCGCCGCCGGCGCCGACCTCAGGGTCACGCTTGGGCGCGACCGGCCGATCCGGCTCGATTGCGGAGCCGAACTGGGCGAGGTCACCGTCGCCTACAGCACCTATGGCCGGCTCAATCCCGACCGCTCCAACGCGATCCTGATCTGCCACGCTTTGACCGGCGACCATCACGTCGCCGATCCCCATCCGATCACCGGCAAGCCGGGCTGGTGGAGCCCGCTGGTCGGTCCCGGCCGGCTGTTCGACACCGACCGCTATTTCGTGATCTGCTCGAACGTGCTGGGCGGCTGCATGGGCAGCACCGGCCCGGCCGACACCGATCCCGCCACCGGCAAGCCGTGGGGCCTGTCCTTCCCGGTGATCACCATCGGCGACATGGTCGAGGTCCAGGCCCGGCTGATCGACCATCTCGGCATCGACCAGCTGTTCTGCGTGGTCGGCGGCTCGATGGGCGGGATGCAGGTGCTGGAATGGGCCCACGCCCACCCCGAGCGGGTGTTCGCGGCGATCCCGATCGCCACCGCCGCCCGCCATTCCGCCCAGAACATCGCCTTCAACGAGGTCGGCCGGCAGGCGATCATGGCCGATCCCGACTGGTGCGACGGCGATTACCAGAACCAGGGCAAGCGCCCCAAGCGCGGCCTCGCCGTGGCGCGGATGGCGGCGCACATCACCTATCTGTCGGAACCGGCGCTGCACCAGAAATTCGGCCGCAACCTGCAAAACCGCGAGCGGGTCACCTACGGCTTCGACGCCGATTTCCAGGTCGAGAGCTATCTGCGCCACCAGGGCTCGACTTTCGTCGACCGCTTCGACGCCAATTCCTATCTCTACATCACCCGGGCGATGGATTATTTCGACCTCGCCGGCGAGAATGGCGGGGTACTGGCCAACGCCTTCCGGGGCACCCGCACCCGGTTCTGCGTGATCTCCTTCACCAGCGACTGGCTGTTCCCGACCGCCGAAAGCCGGGCGGTGGTCCATGCCCTCAACGCGGTGGCGGCCAGCGTCAGCTTCGTCGAGATCCGCTCCGACAAGGGCCACGACGCCTTCCTGCTCGACGAACCGGAATTCCACGCCACCCTGGCCGGCTTCCTCGAAGGCGCCGCCGCCCATCGCGGCCTGCCCTCCTTCCCCGTGCGGCGGACCGAGTGATGATGATGATCGCCAACGGCGCCCTGCGCGTCGATCTCAAGCTGATCGCCGAGATGATCGAACCGGGCGCCCGGGTGCTCGACGTCGGCTGCGGCGAGGGCACCCTGCTCGACTGGCTCGGCCGCCATCGCGATGTCGATGGACGGGGGATCGAACTGTCGATGGAGGGGGTGTCGGCGGCGGTGTCGCACGGTCTGTCGGTGATCCAGGGCGACGCCGACACCGACCTCAAGGATTATCCCAGCGGCGCGTTCGATTACGTGATCCTCAGCCAGACCCTCCAGGCCACCCACGAGCCGCGCAAGGTGCTGGAGAACATGCTGCGGATCGGCCGCCGCGCCATCGTCTCGTTCCCCAATTTCGGCCATTGGCGGGTGCGCGCCCACCTGCTGTTCCGCGGCACCATGCCGGTGACCGACACCCTGGCCTATCAGTGGTACGACACCCCCAACATCCATTTCTGCACCATCCGCGACTTCCTCAACCTGTGCGCCGAGCTGCGGGTACGGGTCGACAAGGCGATCGCGCTCGACCGCGACGGCCGGGTGGTGCCGCTGCCGCGCGCCCCCGGCATCGCCAACCTGTTCGCCGATCAGGCCCTGTTCGTGCTGGCGCGCGACCAGGGCGAGGGCTGATGCCGGCCCGAGCCTGGCTCGGCATCGGCTGCCGCCCGGGGCTCGCGCCCGCAACCCTCGACGCGGCGCTGGCCGCCTTCGCCGCCCGCCACCGGCTCGACCTCGCCACGCTGGCCGGCCTCGCCACGCTGGAGGCCCGCGCCGGCGAGCCGGCGCTGGTCGCCCTCGCCGGGCGGCTGGGGCTGCCGCTGCGGGCGTTTTCCGCCGCCCGGCTGGAGCAGGAAACCCCGCGCCTCGCCACCCCCTCGGCGCGGGTGTTCGCCCTGACCGGCTGCCATGGCGTCGCCGAAGCCGCCGCGCTGGCCGCCGCCGGCCCCGCCGCCATCCTGCGGATTCCCCGCGCCGCCTTCGCCGCCGTCACCCTGGCCGTGGCCGAGTAACAAGGATGTGGGCTCCGCCCACGCCCGCCAAGGGCCGGGGGCCCTTGGAACCCTTTCCTGGTCCTGCGCGCTGGCCTCGCCGCCACCGACGCGCTATTTTTTCCCTCACCTCAGACGATCGGAGTGCAACGATCCAGATGGCCGACCGAGATCAATCGTCCGCCGCCCCGGTGCTGTCGGTGGTGATCCCCTGCTACAACGAGGGCGAAAACGTCCCGCTGCTGTTCGGCCGGCTGATGCCGGCCCTGCACGCCCTCGGCGTCAGCATCGAGGTGATCTGCGTCAATGACGGCTCAAGCGACGACACCCTCGACCGGCTGCGCGCGGTCCAGCGCGACGAGCCGACGCTCAGGATCGTCGATCTGTCGCGCAATTTCGGCAAGGAAAAGGCCCTGTCGGCCGGCCTCGCCCACACCCGGGGGCAGGCGGTGGTGCCGATGGATGCCGACCTCCAGCACCCGCCCGAGGCGATCGCCCCGATGCTGGAGAAATGGCGCGAGGGCTGGGAAGTGGTCTGCGCCCGCCGCGACGCCCGCGCCGGCCAGAGCCTGAAGGACCGGCTGTTCGCCCGGGGCTTCTATTGGGTGTTCGACCATCTGTCCGACGTGCGGCTGCCGCGCGAGGTCGGCGATTTCCGCCTGATGGACCGCCGGGTGGTCGAGACCATCAACGCTATGCCGGAACGCTCGCGCTTCATGAAGGGGATCTTCGCCTGGGTCGGCTTCCGCCAGACCGAGATCCTCTACCATCAGGGCGAGCGCGCCGCCGGCATCTCGAAATTCAGCCCGATCAAGCTGCTGCGCTTCGCCTTCGACGGCCTGACCTCGTTCTCGAACTTCCCGCTGCGGGTGTGGGGGGTGATCGGCGCGGCGATCTCGACCCTGGCCTTCTGCTACATCCTGGTCCGGATCATCCGCACCCTGGTCTGGGGCATCGACGTGCCGGGCTACGAATCGATCCTGGTGTCGGTGCTGTTCCTCGGCGGGATGCAATTGCTGACCCTCGGCATCATCGGCGACTATCTCGGCCGGGTGTTCGACGAGGTCAAGGGCCGGCCGCTGTTCATCGTCCGGCGGCTGTACGAGCCGGGGGAAGAGTAAGCGGGGCTGCCGCCCCGCACCCCGCCTGGAGGCTGGCGCCCCAGACCTCCCCCTTTTTTTGAAAACAAAGGGGGTCCGGGGCATCGCCCCGGTTGGGTTTGGGCGAAAGCCCAATCAGGGAAAGGGCCGATCCCGTCAGAAACCGGGGTCCGACTCGGCCAGCAGCGGGGCGGCGCGGTCCTTGGCCGACACCAGCGGGTCGGCCACCGGCCAGGGGATGCCGATCGCCGGATCGTTCCAGCGCAGCGCGCGGTCGTGCGCGGGCGAATAATAGGCGCTGACCTTATAGGCCACCTCGGTGTCGGGTTCGAGGGTCAGCAGGCCATGGGCGAAGCCCGGCGGCACCCACAGCATCCGGCAATCCCCGCCGGTCAGCTCGACCGCGACGAAGCGGCCATAACTGGGCGAGCGGCGGCGCAGATCGACCGCGACGTCGTACACCCGCCCGGCGAGGCAGCGCACCAGCTTGCCGGCCGCCATCGGCGCGGTCTGGTAATGCAGCCCGCGCAGGACATGGGCGCCGGAGCGGGAATGGTTGTCCTGGACGAAGCGCGGCAGGCCGGCGCGCAGAAAGGCGTCCTCGCGGTAGGATTCGACGAAGAAACCGCGCTCGTCCCGCGCCACCTGATGCTCGATCAGCAGGACCTCGGGGATGGCGAGCGGGGTGAAGGTGAAATCCATGACGGCGACCTTCAACGGTTGCAGGCGCAAGCGCAGTCAGGAACCACGCCGGGCGCCCGCCCGTCAATCCCGCTGTGGTTTCGCATTGCCTCTTCCCAGCGCGGCCGGGCTGTTCTACCGTCGCCTTGCCCCCCGGCGCCCGCTCGCGCCGCCGGCTTTTCGTTCGCCTCAACGGACCAGACCGCCATCATGACCGCGTTGTCCCCGCTCGCCCCCGCCTGTTTTCCCGCCTTGCCCGTGCTGAAGGGCGTCCGCCTCGCCAGCCACGCCTGCGGCGTCCGCTATGCCGGCCGCACCGACCTGCTGCTGGTCGAACTCGACCCGGGCAGCCGGGTCGCCGGGGTGTTCACCCGCTCGCTGACCGCCTCGGCCCCGGTCGAGTGGTGCCGCAAAGCGGTGGCCGGCGGCCGCGCCCGGCTGCTGGTGGTCAATTCCGGCAACGCCAACGCCTTCACCGGTAGCGCCGGGGTGGCCTCGGTCCGCCGCACCGTCGATCAGGCCGCCGCCCTGATCGGCTGCGCCGCCGAGGAGGTCACCGTCAGCTCGACCGGCACCATCGGCGTGCGCCTGCCCGACGAGAAGATCACCGCCGCCTTCGGCGCCGTCCACGCCAAGCTGGCCGGCGACGCCTGGGAAGAGGCGGCGCGGGCGATCATGACCACCGACACCTATCCCAAGGGCGCCACCCGCACCGCCAGCATCGACGGGGTGACGGTGACGATCAACGGCATCGCCAAGGGCTCGGGGATGATCGCCCCGGACATGGCGACGATGCTGTCCTACGTCTTCACCGACGCCGACATCGCCGCCCCGGCGTTGCAGGCGCTGCTGTCCGAGGGGGTCAAGGGCTCGTTCAACGCCATCACGGTGGACAGCGACACCTCGACCAGCGACACCCTGCTGCTGTTCGCCACCGCCCAGGCCGGCAACGCGCCGGTGGCCGACGCCGCCGATCCGCGTCTGGCCGATTTCAAGGCCAAGCTGTTCGACCTGCTGCGCGACCTCGCCCATCAGGTGGTCCGGGATGGCGAGGGCGCCAGCAAGTTCGTCTCGATCGCCGTCACCGGCGCCGACAGCGATCAGGCCGCCCACATCATCGCGATGGCGATCGCCAATTCGCCGCTGGTCAAGACCGCGATCGCCGGCGAGGACGCCAATTGGGGCCGGATCGTGATGGCGGTGGGCAAGGCCGGACAAAAGGCCGACCGCGACCGCCTGACCATCCGCATCGGCGGCGTGCTGGTCGCCGAAAAAGGCGAAGCGGCCGAGGGCTACGACGAAACCCCGGTGGCCGCCCACATGAAGGGGCAGGACATCGCGATCGAGGTCGATCTCGGCCTCGGCGCCGGCCGGGCCCAGGTGTGGACCTGCGACCTGACCCACGCCTATATCGACATCAACGGCTCGTACCGCACCTGAAATCGGGTGGAGGGGCTTTGCCCCTCCGGGGGGATCGCCAAGGGGCGCCCCGCCCCTTGGCCGGGGCTCTGCCCCGAGCAGCCTACTTGTTGCGGGTGGGGGTATAGATCCCGCGCTGCTCGGGCACCGGCTTGAACTTGTCGGAGATGCCGAGCACGGTCTCGGCGCCGCCGAGATAGAGGAAGCCATCCTCGGCGCAGACCTTGTCGATGTTGTCGAGCACGCGGGTCTTGGTCGGCTGATCGAAATAGATCAGCACGTTGCGGCAGAACACCACGTCGAACTGACCGAGCGGCTTGAGGTCGTGCAGCAGATTGTATTCCCGAAACTGCACCATCGCCCGGATCGCCGGGTCGATCTGCCACATTTCGTTGGTCTTCTTGAAATACTTGACCAGCAACTGGATCGGCAGGCCACGCTGGACCTCGAACTGGGAATAAAGCCCGGCCTTGGCCTTTTCCAGCATTTCGGTCGAGATGTCGGTGCCGACGATTTCGATCTTCCAGCCGGCGAGGCGGGCACCTTCCTCCTTGAGGATCATCGCCAGACTGTAGGCTTCCTGGCCGGAGGAACAGGCCGCCGACCAGATCCGGAACGAGCGGCGGCTGGCCCGCTTTTCCAGCAGGGTCGGCAGCACCAGGGCGCGGAACTGGTCGAACGGCTTGATGTCGCGGAAGAAGAAGGATTCGTTGGTGGTCATCGCCTCCGTGATTTCGCGGAGGAGGTCCTCGCCGGCCGAGCGCAGCCCGCTCATCAATTCATCGAGCCCCTTGAGCCCGCGCCGCCGCGCCACCGGGGTCAGCCGGCTTTCCAGCAGGTAGGACTTGTCGGGGGTGATCACCAGGCCCGAGCGGTCCTTGAGGATCTTGGCGACGTAATCGAATTCATCGGGCCGCATCGCTCTAGCGCCTCGTCGCCTGTTTGATGATCCAGGGCGCGATGTCCGGCAACGGCAGCACCGCGGAACAGACCCCGGCGGTAGCCACCGCCCCAGGCATCCCCCACACCACCGACGTCGCCTCGTCCTGGGCGATCACCGTGCCGCCACAGGCCACCACCGCCTGCCCGCCCTTGAGCCCGTCCGACCCCATGCCGGTCAGGATGCAGGTCAGCACGCGGCGGCCATAGGCGGCGGCAAGGCTGCGCAGCATCGGATCGACCGAGGGACGGCAGAAATTCTCCGGCGGGTTCTTGTTGAGACGGATCAGCTTCTCCGAGCCTTTGGTCTCGACCACCATATGGAAATCGCCGGGCGCGATGTAAACCCGGCCCGAGCGCACCGGCTCGCCATCCTGGCCCTCGCGCGCCTCCCAGCCCGACAGGCGGGAGACATGTTCGGCCAGAATGGTGGTGAAGGTCGCCGGCATGTGCTGGGTGATCAGGATCGGCTGCGCCACCGTGCCGGCCCGCATCGTCCCGAGCAGGGTGAACAGCGCCTGCGGCCCGCCGGTCGAGGACCCGATCGCGATCACGTCGAACGATTCGGTCGGACCGGGGACGGGGCGCAGCGTCAGCGCCGGGGCCGGATGGGGGGCGAGACCGGGCCGGGACAGGGCGGCGGCCGACGCCGCCGTCGCCGTGCCGGCGGGACGGGCCACCGGCGCGGCGGCCGGGGCGGCGGCGCGCGGCGGGCGCTTGGGATCGCGGCGGCGGGCCTGGCCGAGGGCGCGGATCTTGGCCAGCAGCTCGGTGCGGAAATCGGCGCCGCCGGCCAGTTCGCGGGTGGCGCTCGGCTTCGGGATGTAATCGGCGGCGCCGGCTTCCATCGCCCGCATCGACACGTCCGCCCCCTTCAGGGTCAGGGTCGATTGCATGATGATGCGCAGGCCGGGATCGGCCTTCAGCAGCTTGGGCAGGGCGGTCAGGCCGTCCATCACCGGCATCTCGATGTCGAGCAGCACCACATCGACCGCCACCCGTTCGAGGGTGTTGAGGGCCATCTGGCCGTTGCCGACCGAGGCGACGATCTCGATGTCGCGTTCGGATTCGAGGATGCGGGTGACGAGTCCGCGCACCACCGCCGAATCATCGACCAGCATCAGTCGGATCGGATCGGCGACGGCGGGGGCGTTGGGGGGGGCTGGCGGCATCGGCGCTGGAATCCGGGGGCCTACAGCAAGCCGACCTGGGAGAACTTCGCCTGAAGAATCTCGCTGTCGAACGGCTTCATGATGTATTCGTTGGCCCCGGCGGTGATCGCTTCCTGGATATGCTCGATGTCGTTTTCGGTGGTGCAGAACACCACCACCGGATGGTTGCCCCCCGGCAGCTTCCGCATTTCGCGCAGAAAATCGATCCCGTTCATCACCGGCATGTTCCAGTCGAGCAGCACCGCATCGGGCATCGCCCGCTTGCAGGCCTCCAGCGCCGCCAGACCGTCCTCGGCTTCCTCGGTGGTGAACTGGAGCTCCTGAAGAATCTTCCGGGCCACCATGCGGATGACCTTGGAATCATCGACGATCAAACAGGACTTCATGCCCAAGGTTCCCTCCGCTGGCGACCACGAAGCGACCCGGAGACATTGGCGCCGGGAGGATCGTCCGTGCGCTCGGTCCGGGCCGGTGCTGCCGGCCTATTCGTTGCGGGTAAAGTCCAGCAGCTTGCCGACATCGAGCACCACCAGCAACTTGTCCTCGAGCCGGTAGATGCCGATCGAGAATTCGCGCCAATGCATGTCGAGGGTCGGAGGGTTACGTTCGAACTTGGCGGCGGGCAGCGACAGTACCTCGCCGACCGAATCGACCATCAGCGAATAAAGCTCGCCGCCCATGTCGACCACCACGCTCATCCCCTTCTTGTCCTCGGCCCGCCGGGGCAGGCCGAGACGGAGACGGACGTCGATCGCGGTGACGATGCGGCCGCGCAGGTTGAGGCTGCCGGCGATCTCGCGCGGGGCGAGCGGGATGCGGGTGATCTTCTGCGGCCCCAGCACGTCCTGCACCGTCAGCACCGGGATGCCGAACAGCTGGCCCTCGATGAACATGGTGACGAAATCCTGGGTCTCGGGGGCGACGAGATCCTGGGACGGGCGTTTGCCGACGGGGACTATCTGCTGGTTCATGCGGCACCTCTGGCAGCGGCGATGGTCGAGGCCAGGGACTGCAACAGGGCGTCACGATCGAATTTCGCGATGTAATCGTTGAACCCGACCTCGCGTCCCCGCTCGAAATCCTTTTCGGTGGCGTGCGATGACAGCGCCACCAGCGGCACCTGGGCCCAACGCGGGTCGGACCGCACCGCGTCGGCGAATTCGAACCCGTTCATGCCCGGCATTTCGATGTCGCTGATGATGGCATCGAACTCGTTGCCCTGCTCGCGCAGCGCCAGGGCCCGGTCGGCCCCCTCGACCGCGATCACCTCGTAGCCGGCCACCGACAACAGCGGGGTCAGCAGGTTGCGGAAGAAGGGCGAGTCGTCGACCAGCAGGATCCGGGGCGAATGGACCTCGCCCGCGCCGAATTCCTTGTCGTTGCGGCCGAACCAGTCGCCGAAGGCCTGCGGTAGGTAATAGCCGGCATCGATGATGGTGGTGGCCTTGCCGGCGATCACCGCCGTGCCGACGATGCCGGGCGACCCGGCCGACAGCTCGACCTTGAGGCGGTCCTCGACGATGTCGACGATCTCGTCGACCACCAGCCCCATGGTGTGCTCGCGGTCGGAGAACACCAGCACCGGCTGGCGGCCGTCCTCGCGGAAATTGGTGGTCGAGTCGATCGCCACCAGCGGCATCAGCTGGCCGCGATACTGCACCATCGGCTTGCCGTGGCTGTGCTCGATCTCCTTGACGTCGATCTCCTCGAGCCGGGCGACCAGGGCCAGCGGCACCGCCTTGAGATCGTCGCCACTGGCGCGGAACACCAGCAGCGAGGTCTTCGAGTCGCCATGCGCCTCGCGCGGCAACTGGGCCTCGGCCGCCTGGGCCCCGGCCATCATCCCGGTTTCGCCGGTGGCGCCGCCGGCGATGCCGTTGGGATCGAGGATCATGATCACCGAGCCGTCACCGAGGATGGTGTTGCCGGAGAACATGGTGATGTTGCGCAGGATCGGCGCCACCGGCTTGACCACGATTTCCTCGGTGTCGAACACCCGGTCGACGATGATGCCGAAGGTGTAGGTGCCGACCTGGGTGACGACGATGAAGGTTTCCTGGCGTTCCTCGGTGTCGTCGGCGAGGCAGAGCAGCCGCTTCAGCGACACCAGCGGCAGCAGGCGGTCGCGCAGGCGCAGCACCGGCGCGTTGTTGATCATCTCGATGCCGTGCTCGGAATTGGCGGTGACCCGCACCAGTTCGAGCACGCTGATCTGCGGGATCGCGAAACGCTCGGTGGCGCATTCGACGATCAGGGCGGAGACGATCGCCAGGGTCAGCGGGATCTTGATGACGAAGGTCGAGCCCTTGCCGGGCTGGCTCTTCAGTTCAACCGTGCCGCCGATCCGCTCGATGTTGGTGCGGACCACGTCCATGCCGACGCCACGGCCGGAAACGCTGGTGACCTTCTCGGCGGTCGAGAAGCCGGCGCGGAAGATGTACTGGTAGATCTGCTGCGGCGTCATCGTCTCCAGTTCGGACTCGGTCGCGAGCCCGTTGGCGATCGCCTTCTGCTTGATCCGGTCGAGATTGAGGCCGCGCCCGTCGTCGGAAATCTCGATGATGATGTGGCCGCCTTCGTGGAAGGCGTTCAGCACGATCTTGCCGACCTCGGACTTGCCGACCTTCTTGCGCTCCTCCGGCCCTTCCAGCCCGTGGTCGGCGGAGTTGCGGACCATGTGGGTCAGCGGATCCTTGATCAGCTCCAGCACCTGACGGTCGAGTTCGGTCTCGGCGCCCAGCATCTGGAGATCGATCTTCTTGTTCATTTCGACCGCGAGGTCGCGGACGATGCGCGGCAGCTTGGCCCAGGCATTGCCGATCGGCTGCATCCGCGTCTTCATCACCCCTTCCTGAAGGTCGGTGGTGATGTGCGACAGACGCTGCAACGGGGTGGCGAATTCGCTGTCGTCCTTGCCGCGGACCATCTGCAACAGCTGATTGCGGGTCAGCACCAGCTCGGACACCAGGGTCATCAGGTTTTCGAGCAGATCGACATTGACCCGGATGGTCTGGGCGGCGACGGCGGATTCCTTGGCCTCGCCGACGGCGACCGCCCCGGCGGGCGGGGCCGCGGCGGCAGGCGCGGCGGCGGTCGGGGCCGG
>NZ_JBHUIY010000045.1:0-24617 GCF_042683125.1 Phaeospirillum tilakii | reverse complement strand
GCCGCCGCCGCCGGCCTCGGCGTGGCCGGCTTCCGCCGTGCCGGCCGAGGCCGCGCCGCGCACCGCCCGTGCCGAGGCCGGGGGCGCGGCGCCGTGAGCGTTGACGCCGGACGGAGGAGGCGGGCATGACCGGACTGTCCGAGCCGTTCATCCGCCGGCCGGTGGCGACGTGGCTGCTGGCCTTCGCGGTGGTGCTGGGCGGGCTGCTCGGCTTTCGGCTGCTGCCGGTGTCGGCGCTGCCCCAGGTCGATTTCCCCACCATCCAGGTCACCACCCGGCTGCCGGGGGCCAGCGCCGAGACCATCGCCGGCCTGATCACCACCCCGCTCGAACGCCAGTTCGGCCTGATTCCCGGGCTGGCGACGATGACCTCGACCTCGTCGCAGGGATTGAGCCTGATCACCCTGCAATTCGCCCTCAACAAGGAAATCGACGTCGCCGCCCAGGACGTCCAGGCGGCGATCAACGCCGCCGGCGGGGTGCTGCCCGAGGATCTGCCCTACCCCCCGGCCTACGCCAAGGTCAACCCGGCCGACGCGCCGATCCTGACCCTGGCGCTGCAATCCGACACCCTGCCGCTGACCGCGGTCAACGATGCCGCCGACACCCTGCTGTCGCAGAAGCTGTCGCAACTTTCCGGGGTGGGGCGGGTGCTGATCGAGGGGGGCCAGCGCCCGGCGGTGCGGGTGCGGATCGATCCGGCCCGGCTGTCCGGCTACGACCTCGCCCTCGAGGAGGTGCGCAGCGCGCTGGCCAAGGCCAATGCCGACCTGCCCAAGGGCAGCTTCGACGGGCCGAGTCAGGCGCTGTCGGTCGGGGCCAACGACCAATTGACCGAAATCCGCGGCTATGCCGATCAGGTGATCGCGTGGCGCAACGGCGCCCCGGTGCGGGTGCGCGACGTCGGCGAGGTGGTGGAGGGGGTCGAGAATGCCCGCGTCGCCGGCTGGCATGACGGCCATCCGGCGGTGATCGTCACCATCCAGCGCCAGCCCGGCGCCAACGTGGTCGAAACGGTCGAACGGGTGCGGGCGCGGCTGCCCGATCTGCTGGCGGTGCTGCCGGCCGGGATCGCGGTCGATGTGCTGGCCGACCGCACCGAGACCATCCGCGCCTCGGTCGCCGACGTCGAATTCACCCTGGCCCTGACCGTGCTGCTGGTGATCGGGGTGATCTGGGGCTTCCTGCGCAGCCCGCGCGCCACCCTGATTCCGGCGGTGGCGCTGCCTTTGTCGCTGATCGGCACCTTCGGGGTGATGGCGCTGGCCGGCTTTTCGCTCGACAACCTTTCCTTGATGGCGCTGACCATCTCGGCCGGTTTCGTCGTCGATGACGCGATCGTGATGATCGAGAACATCGTTCGCTATGTCGAAAAGGGGCTGAGTCCGTTCGAGGCGGCGCTGGCCGGCGCGCGCGAGATCGGTTTCACCATCGTCTCGCTGACGGTGTCGCTGGTGGCGGTGTTCATCCCGCTGCTGTTCATGGAAGGGATCGTCGGCCGGCTGTTCCGCGAGTTCGCCCTGACCCTGACGGTGGCGGTGTCGGTGTCGGCGCTGGTGTCGCTGACCCTGACCCCGATGATGTGCGGCCAGTTCCTGCGCGGCGGCGCCGGCGAGGCCCGCTCCGGCCGGTTGTTCCTGGCCCTGGCCGCGCTCTATGCCCGCTCGCTCGACTGGGTGCTGCGCCGCCAGGGCGCCACCCTGCTGGTGGCGCTGGCGACCCTGGTCGGCACGGTGGTGCTGTATGGCGCGATGCCCAAGGGCTTCCTGCCGACCCAGGATACCGGCCTGATCGTCGCCACCACCGACGCGCCGCCGACCATTTCCTTCACCGCGATGGCCGAGTTGCAGCGGCGGGCGGCCGATCTGGCGCGCGAGGACCCGGCGGTGTCGGGGGTGGCCTCGTTCCTCGGCGTCGGCCCGGTCAATCCCACCGCCAACACCGGCAGCCTGTCGATCGTGCTGAAGCCCCGGCGCGAGCGGGGCGAGCCGGTCGAGGCGGTGATCGCCCGCCTGTCGGCCCGGCTCGCCGGCCTGCACGGGGTCGAGGTCCATCTTCGCCCGGCCCAGGACATCCAGATCAGCCCGCGCGCCAGCCGCACCCGGTTCCAGTACACCCTGTCCGACGCCGATCCGCTCGAACTGGCGGCGTGGGCGCCGAAACTGATGGAGCGGATGCGGGCCTCGCCCCTGCTGACCGACGTCGCCTCCGACGCCCAGGATGGCGGGCTGGTGGCCGACATCCGCATCGACCGCGACCGCGCCGGCCGGTTGGGCGTGCTGCCCCAGACCATTGACGCCACCCTCTACGACGCCTTCGGCCAGCGCCAGATCTCGACCATCTACACCCAGGTCAACCAGTACCACGTGATCCTCGAGGTCACCCCCGAGTACCAATTGGGGCCGGAGGCGCTGGGCGCGATCTATCTGCGCTCCTCGAACGGGGCGCTGGTGCCGCTGTCGGCGCTGGCGACGGTGACCCGGCGCACCGCGCCGCTGCTGATCACCCATCAGGACCAGTTCCCGGCGGTGACGCTGAGCTTCAACCTCGCCCCCGGCGCCTCGCTCGGGCAGGCGATCGCGGCGGTCGAGGCGATGCGGGCCGAGATCGGCCTGCCGGTGGCGGTGGCCGGCGACTTCACCGGCGACGCCGCCGAGTTCCGCTCTTCGCTCGACGGCGAGGTCTGGCTGATCCTCGCCGCCCTGGCGGTGATCTACATCGTGCTTGGCGTGCTGTATGAAAGCTTCATCCACCCGGTGACGATCATGTCGACCCTGCCCTCGGCCGGGATCGGCGCCCTGCTGGCGCTCGATCTGTCCGGGCACGATCTGTCGCTGGTCGGGCTGATCGGCATCCTGCTGCTGATGGGGATCGTCAAGAAGAACGCGATCATGATGATCGATTTCGCGCTGGAGGCGGAGCGGCGGCGCGGGCTCGATTCGTTCGAGGCGATCCGCGAGGCCTGCCGGCTGCGCTTCCGCCCGATCATGATGACGACGATGGCGGCGCTGCTCGGCGCCCTGCCGCTGGCGCTCGATGCCGGCACCGGGGCCGAGCTGCGCCGGCCGCTCGGCATCGCCATCGTCGGCGGCCTGCTGCTCAGCCAGTTGCTGACCCTCTACACCACCCCGGTGATCTATCTGCTGTTCGACCGGCTGCGGAAGAAGGGGGGATAGATGGGGCTGTCCGGGCTGTTCATCGCGCGTCCGGTCGCCACCCTGCTGCTGGCGCTCGGGCTGCTGCTGTCCGGTCTGGTCGCCTTCGGCCGGCTGCCGGTCGGGCCGCTGCCGGCGGTGGATTTCCCCACCATCATGGTGATGGCCCGCCTGCCCGGGGCCAGCCCGGCGACGATGGCGGCGACGGTGGCGGCGCCGCTGGAGCGCCGCCTGGGCGAGATCGCCGGCGTCACCGAGCTGACCTCGACCAGCAACCAGGGCTCGACCTCGATCACCGTCCAGTTCGACCTGTCGCGCGACATCAACGGCGCCGCCCAGGACGTTCAGGCCGCGCTCAATGCCGCCCGCGCCGACCTCGCCGTCGATCTGCCCACCCCGCCGACCTACCGCAAGTTCAATCCGGCCGACGCGCCGATCATGATCCTGGCGGTGACCTCCTCGACCCTGGCCCCGGGCCAGATCTACGACGCCGCCGACGCGATCCTGCTCCAGCGCATCTCGCAGATCGACGGGGTGGGGCGGGTGTTCCTCGGCGGCGGCGACAAGCCGGCGGTGCGGGTGGCGGTCGATCCGGCCCGGCTGTCGGCGCTCGGCCTGTCGCTCGAGGAGGTCCGCGCCACCCTGGCCGCGGCCAATGTCGCCAATCCGCTCGGCAGCTTCGATGGCGGGCGCGAGGCGATGACGATCGCCACCAACGACCAGCTCCGCACCGCCGCCGAGCACGCCCCCCTGATCCTGCGTGCCCAGGACGGGGCGATCCTGCGCCTGACCCATGTCGCCGAGGTGACGGATTCGGTCGAAACCGTGCGGCAGGCCGGCTGGTACAACCACGAGCGGGCGGTGCTGGTGATCATCGGCAAGCAGCCCAACGCCAACGTGATCGAGACCACCGAGCGGATCCACGCCTTGCTGCCGCAATTGCGCGCCTGGATGCCGGCCGGCACCGAGGTGGCGGTGACGATGGACCGCTCGGGCAACATCAAGGCCACCCTGGCCGACGTCGAGACCACCCTGCTGATCTCGGTGATCCTGGTGGTGATGGTGGTCTATCTGACGCTGGGGCGGGCGACGCCGACCCTGGCGGCGACGGTGACGGTGCCCCTTTCGCTCGCCGCCACCTTCGCGGCGATGGCCCTGCTCGGCTACAGCCTCAACACCATCTCGCTGATGGCGATCATCATTTCGGTCGGCTTCGTGGTCGATGACGCCATCGTGATGATCGAGAATGTCGCCCGCCACATCGAGGCCGGCGACGACCCGCTGACCGCCGCCCGCAAGGGCGCGTCCGAAATCGTCTTCACCGTGGTGTCGATCACCGTCTCGCTGGTGGCGGTGTTCATCCCGCTGCTGTTCATGGGCGGCATCGTCGGCCGGATGTTCCGCGAATTCGCGGTGACGCTGGCGGTGGCGATCGCCGCCTCGGCGCTGGTGTCGCTGACGGTGACGCCGACCCTGTTCGGCCATCTGATGCGGCGGGCCGATCCCGGCCGGCGGCCGGCTTGGCCGGCGCGGGCGGGGCAGGCGGCGATGGTGGGGGCGCAGCGGCTCTATCTCGCCCTGCTGCGCCATGCCCTGGCCCATCCCTGGCTGATGCTGGGGGTGACCTTCGGCGCGATCGGCCTGACCATCCATCTCTATGGCGCGGTGCCGAAGGGGTTCTTCCCGCCGCAGGACACCGGGATGATCTTCGCCTCGGTCGAGGCCCGGGTCGATATCGGCTTTCGCGCCATGGCCGAGCGCCAGCAGAAGGTGGCCGAGGTGATCCTGTCCGACCCGGCGGTCGAGCGGCTGGCCTCGTTCATCGGCAGCGGCGGCGATGGCGGGCTCAACAACCAGGGCCGGATCTTCATCGGCCTCAAGCCGATCGAGCAGCGCGGCGTCAGCGCCCAGCAGGTGATCGACCGCCTGCGCCCCAAGCTGGCCCGGGTCGATGGCGTCACCGCCTTCCTCCAGCCCGGCCAGGACATCCGCGTCGGCGGCAATCGCGGCCGCGCCAACTTTCAGTTCGCCCTGGTTTCGGATTCGCTCGACGATCTGCGCGACTGGACCCCGAAGCTGATCGAACGGCTGAAGCAGGAGCCGCAGCTCACCGACATTTCCAGCGATCTCGACAAGCTGATGCCGCAGGCCAAGGTGGTGATCGACCGCGACGCCGCCGCCCGGCTCGGGGTCGATGTCAACACCGTCGATCAGGTCCTCCAGGACGCCCTGGCCGAGCGGCAGGTGGCGACGATGTACACCCAGCGCAACCAGTACAAGGTGGTGCTCGAGGTCGATCGGCGTCACACCGAAAGCCCGGTTTCGCTGCATCAATTGTGGGTCAAGAGCAGCGACGGCACCACCCTGGTGCCGCTCGACGCGCTGGCCCGGTTCGAGCCCGCCGCCGACCCGGTCTCGGTCGCCCACCGCGACCAGTTCCCGGCGGCGACGATCAGCCTCAACCTCACCCCCGGCACCGCGCTGGGCGCGGTCGAGCCGCTGCTGACCCAGGCGGCGCGCGACATCGGCCTGCCGCCGACCCTGCACGTCGTCCCGGCCGGCAATGCCAAGGCGTTTGCCGACACCGCCCGCGACCAGCCGATCCTGATCGCCGCCGCGCTGCTGACGATCTTCATCGTCCTAGGCATCCTGTACGAAAGCGTGCTGCACCCGCTGACGATCCTGTCCACCCTGCCGTCGGCCGGGCTCGGCGCGCTGCTGGCGCTGCTGGTGACCGGGACCGAACTGACCCTGATCAGCCTGATCGGCGTGTTCCTGCTGATGGGGATCGTCAAGAAGAACGGCATTCTGCTGGTCGATTTCGCCATCACCGCCGAACGCGCCGGGGCGACCCCGCTCGAGGCGATCGCCGCCGCCTGCCGCATCCGCTTCCGCCCGATCACCATGACCACCCTGACCGCGCTGCTCGGCGCCCTGCCGCTGGCGGTGGCCGGCGGCCCAGTCGGGGCGCTGCGCCAGCCGCTCGGCATCGCCATCGTCGGCGGGCTGCTGCTGTCGCAGATGCTGACCCTGTTCACCACGCCGGTGGTCTACCTTACCCTGGCCCGGCTGTCCCGCTGGTGGCGCACCCGGCGGGGCCGCAACGAGGAGGTCGTGCCCTGATGCCGGATCGGTCCCTGTCGGGCTTTCGCCCGCCTGCCAATGAATTAGGCGGGCTGCCGCCCGCCGGCCCAGCCGGGGCGATGCCCCGACCCCCCTTTATTTTTGAAAAGGAAGGGGGTTTGGGGCCTCGCCCCAAGCGGGGTGCGGGGCGGCAGCCCCGCTTGGCGCTGGTGCTGGTGGCGCTGTTGTCGGCCTGCTCGATCGGCGACCCCTACCAGCGCCCGGAAACCCCGACCCCGGCGGCGTGGAGCGCGGCCGAGCGCGCCGCCGTCTGGCCGGCGCCGGACTGGTGGCGCGGCTTCGGCTCGCCCCAGCTCGACCGGCTGATGGCGCAGGCCAGCGCCGACAATTTCGATCTCGCCGTCGCGGTGGCCAAGCTGCGCGCCGCCCAGGCCCAGTTGCGGGTAGCCGGGGCCAGCCTGTGGCCCGAGCTCACCGCCGATGCCAGCGGCACCCGCCAGCGCGCCTCGATGACCGCCTCGCCCTCGGCCACCGCGCGCAAGCCGGTCTATTCCTCGTCCTATTCCGCCACCCTCGGTGCCAGCTACGAACTGGATTTCTGGGGCAAGAACCAGGCCGGGGTCGAATCCGCCCAGGCCCTGCTCGACGCCTCGGGCTTCGATTACCAGACGGCGGTGCTGTCGATGCAGGCCAGCGTCGCCAGCACCTATTTCGACATCCTCGGCACCCAGGAACGGTTGCGCCTCGCCCGCGAATCGCTGGCCAATGCCGAGGCGGTGCTGGCGGTCTACCGCGACCGCTTCACCGCCGGCACCGCCACCTCGCTCGACGTCGCCCAGCAGGAAAGCGTGGTCGCCACCCAGCGCGCCACGGTGCCGCCGCTGGAGCAGAGCCTCCAGCAATCGCGTAACGCTTTGGCGATCCTGGTCGGCCAGTTGCCCGAGGCGCTGGATCTCGCCCCCGAGACCATCGACGCGGTCCGGGTGCCGGCGGTCGGTCCCGGGCTGCCGTCCGAACTGCTGGCCCGCCGCCCCGACGTGCTGTCGGCCGAGGCCAACCTGCGCGGCGCCAATGCCGACGTTACCGTCGCCCGCGCGGCGTGGTTTCCCTCGATTTCGCTGACCGGACAGGCCGGGTTCCAGAGCGTCGATCTGGCCAAGATGATGACCCACCAGAGCCTGCTGGCCTCGATCGGCCCCAGCCTGACCGTGCCGCTGTTCGACGGCGGCAAGATCGCCGGCACCGTCGAGCAGAAGAAGGCGATCCGCGAGCAATTGGTGCAGACCTACCGCAAGACGGTCTATTCGGCCTTTTCCGATGTCGAGAACGCCCTGGTCGGCTTGCAGAAGACCAGCGAGGAGGAACAGGCCGAAATCGCCGCCGAGGCCACCGCCCGCCGCGCCTTCACCCTGACCCAGGACCTGATGAGCGGCGGCACGGTCGATATCAGCAGCGTGCTCAATACCCAGAAGACCTGGTTCACCGCCCAGGACGCCCTGGCCCAGGCCCGCGCCGCCCGCCTCAAGGCGGCGGTGACCCTGTTCAATGCCCTGGGCGGAGGGTGGTCGGGGAAAAATCAGGAATAAAAACGCGGGCTCCGCCCGCACCCGCCAGGAGCCAGCGGCTCCTGGACCTGCTTCGGTTTGTCGTGTGCGGCCGGCACCAGAGCCCAAGCTGAAGGCTGATCGGGCTCCCGACCATTGAGGCTGGTCCAGGAGCCGCGGGCTCCTGGCGGGTGCGGGCAGAGCCCGCGTCTGGACGTCTCGTCAGGCCATGCCAGCGCGGGCGCGGGGGTCGTAGCCGTGGCGGGGGCCCCATTTCTCGACCAGCTTCTTGAACTCGGCATCGTCCTCGGGCAGCACCACCCGCAGGGTGACGAGCTGGTCGCCGCGGACGCCGTTGGCGCCGGGGATGCCCTTGCCCTTGAGGCGCAGCACCGCGCCGCTGTTGGAGCCGGGCGGGATGGTCAGGCTGACCTTGCCGTCGATGGTCGGCGCGGTGACCTTGCCGCCCAGCACCGCCTCCTGCACCGAGATCGGCAGGTCGAGCAGGATGTCCTGGTCGCGGCGGGTGAAGAACGGGTCGGTTTCGACCTTGAGGTCGATGAAGGCGTCGGGGACCACCGCGGCGGTCGGGCCGGCCGGCTGGCCCTGGCCCTTGAGCCGCAGGGTCTGGCCGTCGGTGGCCCCGGGCGGGATCTTGACCTCGACGGTGCGGCCGGTGATCAGGGTTACCCGCTTGGTGGCGCCCAGCGCCGCCTCGGCGAAGCTCACGGTGAGGGAATGGCGTACCTCGCCGATATGGTGGCGGCGGTTGGCCTCGGCCTGGGCGCGGCCGCGCTCCTTGCGCCGCAGCATCTCGGCCAGGATGTCGTCGGCGTCGCCGAACGAGAAGCCCGAGGATTTCGATGAGCCCCAGCCGCTGCCCCAATCGCCGGCGCCGCCGCCGGGATTCCACGAGGAACGCTGGCGGCGCGGCGCGCCCGAGGCGTCGATCTCGCCCGAATCGTACTGCGCCCGCCGGGTGGGGTCGGACAGGAAATCATAGGCGGCGGAGACGTCCTTGAACCGTTCCTCGGCCTTCTTGTCGCCGGGGTGGAGATCGGGGTGCAGTTTGCGCGCCAGGGCTCGGTAGGCCTTCTTGATGTCTTCGTCCGAGGTGCCTTTGGTCACGCCCAGAATTTCGTAGGGATCTTTCACGGTTTCGGCGTCCGCATCATCGAGGAACACAGGGGGGAGCGGGGAGGGTGCGGTCCCCGCGGTCGGGGCATGTTACGGAAAGTCGTCGGACTCCACCACACGGGATTCCGTTTCCGCGCCAATCCTCTCCCCCGGGAAAAAGCGCAGGGGAGGGATGGCATCGAACGTCTATCCCGGGCGGGGGAATTGGGGCATGGTGGACGGGCGGTCGTTCCGGCCGTTCCGTCCTCCCCCAGTCACGATCCGAACCGCGATGTCCGCCGATCCAACCGATCCGATTGCCCGTTTCGAAGCCTGGCTGGCCGAAGCCTCGGCCAGCGAACCCAACGACCCCAACGCGATGGCCCTGGCCACCGCCGATGCCACCGGCCGGCCGGCGGTGCGGATGGTGCTGCTGAAGGCGGTCGATCCGCGCGGCTTCGTGTTCTACACCAATCTCGAAAGCCGCAAGGGCGAGGACCTCGCCGCCAATCCCCAGGCGGCGCTGTGCTTCCACTGGAAAAGCCTCAAGCGGCAGGTCCGGGTCGAAGGCAAGGTCGAGCCGGTCACCCCCGAGGAGGCCGACGCCTATTTCGCCAGCCGTGCCCGCGCCAGCCAGATCGGCGCCTGGGCCTCGCGCCAGTCGCGCCCGCTCGAAGGCCGGTTCGAACTGGAACGGCGGATCGCCGAGGCCACCGCCCGCTTCGGCATCGGCGGCGTGCCGCGCCCGCCGCACTGGTCCGGCTTCCGGGTGGTGCCGCTGCGGATCGAGTTCTGGCAGGACCGCGCCTTCCGGCTGCATGACCGTCAGGTGTTCCTGAAGGAAGAGGGGGGATGGCGCCAGCTCAGCCTGTTCCCGTAACCGGGGTCGATCCCGCCGCCGAGGCCCGGCTGATGCGGTGGGCGACCTATGCCTCGACCGCCACCGCCGCGCTGCTGATCGCGACCAAGCTGGCGGCGTGGCTGGCGACGGATTCGGTGGCGCTGCTCTCCACCCTGATCGATTCGACCATCGATTTGGCCGCCTCGGTGCTGACCCTGGCGGCGGTGCGGCAGGCGTTGCAGCCGGCCGACCGCGACCATCGCTTCGGCCACGGCAAGGTCGAGGCGCTGGCCGGGCTGGGGCAGGCCGCCTTCATCCTCGGTTCGGCCGGGCTGCTGGCGAGCGAGGCGCTCGGCCGGCTGGTCCATCCGGTCCCGGTCAGCCATGGCGGCTGGGGCATCGCCGCGATGGGGGTGTCGATCCTCGCCACCCTCGCCTTGCTGGCGTTCCAGCGCCGGGTGGTGGCGCGGACCCGCTCGCTGGCGATCCGGGCGGATTCGCTCCATTACGCCGGTGACGTTGCCCTCAATCTCAGCGTGATCCTGTCGCTGCTGCTGGCGATGGGGCCCGGCTGGGCCCTGGCCGACCCGCTGTTCGCGATCGGCATCGCCGCCTGGCTGATGGTCAGCGCCGGCGGCATCGCCCGGGGCGCGATCGCGACGCTGATGGATCAGGAACTGCCCGAGCCGGAGCGGCAGCGGATCCGCGCCCTGGCGGTGGCGCATCCCGAGGTGATCGGGCTGCACGATTTGCGCACCCGCAGTTCGGGGCGGCAGGGCTTCATCCAGCTTCATCTCGTGCTGCCCGGCCAGTTGCCGCTGGTCGAGGCCCACCGCATCGCCGATCAGGTCGAGGCGGCGATCCTGGCCGAGTTCCCCCGCTTCGAGGTGATCATTCACCAGGATCCGGACGGGCTGGCGGAACCACATCCGCTCCCCGAGTGAGGTCGCCCTCGTCCTGTGGCCCCAGCGCCCGGGCCAGTTCGCTGACCCGGCGCCGCACCCGTGGATCGGGGATGCGATAGTAGGTGCGGATCAGGTCGAGCGCCTCGCGGCTGTTGAGCGGCACCGACGCCGGCAGGTCGGGATCGATCTCGGCGCGGGTCAGGTGGCGCGGACTGGCGGCGCTGACCTGGGGCGGCATCTCCTCGTAGAAATAATCGACCGCCACCTCCAGCACCCGGGCGAGATCGTACAGCCGCGAGGCGCCGATCCGGTTGGTGCCGCTCTCGTATTTCTGGATCTGCTGAAAGGTCAGGCCGAGCTGGCCGGCCAGCGCCTCCTGGCTGAGACCGAGCAGCATGCGCCGCAGCCGCAGCCGCTCCCCGACATGGACGTCGATCGGATTGGGCCGTCCGGAGCGCGTGCGGCCATGGCTGGAGAGACGGGTGTTCGACACGGCGGTTATCCGTTGAGGTTGCGCCTGTTCGGTTTTAGACCGTTTGCCGAAACCTTCAAGTCGTATTTTGCTGGTATGGGCAACCCAATGGATTTCTGAGTGAGGTATAAAAACCATAGGATGTCGCTGCCGGCCCGGACCGTCCCGGCGCGGAGGCGCCGCCGGTCTCCCTTGCCGGGCCACGGTCGCGTCAGTCAAGACAGTGAAAATCGGGGGGATGGGCCAGCGGCCCGGTGCGGGTTCGCCACGGGGAGGCGCCCCCTGGGCTGATGCACCGGCGGGCGCGCGGCCTGCCGCGATCAGGCCCGGCCGGGGCGATCCCCGGCCGGGAAAGGATGATCAGGCCGCCTTGCCGTCGACGATCTGCGGCGCGGGGGCGGGGGCCGCGCTGGTGATGGCGATGGTGCGGGGCTTCATCGCCTCGGGGATCTCGCGCACCAGATCGATGTGGAGCAGGCCGTTCTGCAGCGACGCCTGGGCCACCCGGATATGGTCGGCCAGCTCGAAGCGCCGTTCGAACGAGCGGCCGGCGATGCCGCGATGGAGGTACTGCACCGGGGCTTCCTCCTTGCGCGCCTTGCCGGCGATCAGCAGGGTGTTGCCCTTGGCGGTGATTTCGAGATCGGAGTCGGAGAAGCCGGCCACCGCCATGCTGATGCGGTAGCGGTCCTCGTTGAGCTTTTCGATGTTGTAGGGCGGATAGGCGAGGGCGGATTCATCGACGTGGCTGGCGGCTTCCAGCACACGGTCAAGATGATCGAACCCGATGGTGGAACGGAACAGCGGGGTAAGGTCGAAGGTACGCATGACCAGTTCTCCTTTGCGAAGCAACCAGATCGCAGCGACCCGCCCCTGGCGGGCCGCCGGCGTCGGCCCCATGACGGCGACCGCGCCCGAAAAATCTGGGGCGGCGGCCAGCACCGTCAAGGGGAGGAAAACGGAAAAAAATCGCTCAGGTGATCTCGAACCGGGCCAGGGTCTCGGCGAGGTCGTCGGAGAATTGCGGCCCCTTGCGCACCAGGGCGGCGCGGGGCGGCAGGCCGCGCAGCTTGGGGCTGCCCCATTCGTAGCTGGTCAGCACGGCGAAGGGGATGCCCTCGGTGGTCGGCATCGCCGCCAGGGCGCAGCCGAGGTCGATCGCGGTCAGCAGCCCCTGTTCCATCGAGGCCAGCACCATGTCGGGCCGGGTCCGCACCACGGTTTCGAGCGCGACGAAGGCATCGCGCACCACCGAGGTGCGGTAGCCGCAATTGGCCAGTTCGCGCTCGACGATGTGGGCCATCGCCCGTTCCGGCAGCACCAGAAGGATCTCGACGTTCTTCTTCTCGATCTTGCCGAAATCGATGTCGGCCGGACGCTTGGCCGGCAGCGCGCGGATCACCGCCGGGGCGTCGGATTCATCGACCGCCTCGCCGTCGGCCAGCTTCTCGATCCGGTCGATGAACACCTGGATCTCGTCGATCTCGGCGTCGTCCAGATCCTTCAGTTCGCCGACATATTCGTCGAGCCGGTGGGTCACCAGCTTGATCATCGGCAGGTTGAGGCCGTGGGCATGGCTGCGCAGGTTGCTGGCCTCGCGCTTCAGGGTGGCCAGCCCGTCCTGGGTGGAAATGCTGCGCGAACGCAGGTTGCCGAGCAGAACCTGAAGCTGACTGGAGGTGTCGCGCAACTCGTCGAGGAACTCGTTGATGACACGCAGTTCGTTTTCGTTATCGGCGGCGGTAACGGGCATTGGGGGACTCCGCGAAGCAATTCATGCCTAAAGTTATACACCTAGCTATGTCGAACGAAAAGATTCGCCCTCATTGTGCCGCCTCCCGCTGTCGCTCCAGCACGTCGGCGAGGGTGTAGCGGTCGAGTTCGGCGAAGAAGGCGGTCAGACCGGCCGCCAGGGCCTGGTAGGCCAGGCAGCGCCCTCCCATCCGGCAGGGGTCGGCTTCTTCCTCCTCGCGCAGGCAGCGAACCAGGGCGAAATCCTCCTCGGTCGAGCGGATCAAGGCGCCGAGGCGGATCTGCTCCGGCCGTTTGAGCAGGCGGACACCGCCATGCTTGCCCCGCACCGTCTCGAGATAGCCGGCGCGGCCAAGATGATGCACGACTTTGGTTAAATGATTCTTGGAGATCCCCTGACATTCGGCGATCTCGTTGACGGTGACCAGATCGCCTTCGTGCAATCCGACATGGATCAGAACCCTCAGCGCATAATCGGTGTGCAGGGTGAGACGCATCGTTTCCGGAATCCGCGCAATATCGGGGCGGTTCATGCTGGCGGAACGGCGCGGTGGGGTCAAGGGCGGCACGGAACGGGTTCCAAGGGCCCCCGGCCCTTGGCGGGGGCGGGCAGAGCCCGCTTTTTCTTCTTTTACAGCACCCGCTGGCGTTCGTGCAGCACGCGGGCGAGGTCGAGACTGCGCGCGGCCTGATCGAGGGTCAGGATGCCGCGCCCCTCCAGCGCGTCGAGCTGGCACAGCAGCACCGCAGCGGTGGCCATCGCGTCGCCCAGGGCGGTGTGGCGGTCGGTCAGCGGGATGCCGTAGCGGGCGCAGATCGCGTCGAGCGAATGGCCGGCGTCGGGGCCGTCGAGGAAGTCGGACAGGATCATGGTATCGAGCACCGGACCATCGAAGCGCACCGCGCTGCCGGCGGTTTCGACCTCCAGGAACTTGAGGTCGAAGGCGGCATTGTGGGCCACCATCACCGCTCCGGCGACATAGGCGCGGAACTGCGGCAGCACCACCCGCGCCGGCGGCTTGTCCTGGACCATCGCGTCGGTGATGCCGTGAAAGCGCACCGATTCGGGCGGGATCGGCCGGCCGGGATGGATCACCCGGCTGAAGCTTTCTCCCGACAGGATCCGCCCGTTGACGATCCGCACCCCGGCGATCGAGACGATGCGGTCGCCCTGCGACGGGGCGAGGCCGGTGGTTTCGGTGTCGAACACCACGAAATCAAGCGATTTCAGCGGTCTGGTTCCGAGGTCCCCGGTGTCGCGCGGCAGTTCGAGCAGGCCGAGATCATGGAATTCCGGCCGGGCCGGCAGCGGCGGGCCGGATCGGGCGCCGCTGGCGCGGGCCGGCTCGACCGGCAGCCGGACCCAGCCGCCGCCGGCTTCGTCCGCGCCGCAGGCCGGGCCGCCCTCACCGTTCGGGCCGGCGGGAAGCAGGGCGCGCGCGGTCAGGCCGCCCAGCGCCGCCAGCGTCAGGTCGAGCCAGCGCTCCATCGCGACGGCGGGCAGGGAAGGGCCGGTCGGCCAGCGGATCTCGATCCAGGCGGCCTCGCCGTCGCGGCCGGCCGACAGGTCGAACGCCCCGGCGCCGGTGTGGGCGGCGACATGGCGGACCAGGTCTTCGAGCGCCAGCGTCAATGAATAGGGCTCGGCGTGCAGCCAGACCGGCAATCCGACCACGGTGACCGCGGGCGCCGTGTCGAGACGGTCGCGCACATCGGACAGCAGGTCGGTCGAGAGCAGGTCGCCGCTCGGCCACCAGCCCGCCAGCAGGCGATCATAGCCCGCGACCGCCCGCCGCAGCGCCTGTCCGGCGGCGTGGCACGCGGCCTCGACCGCCGGCGCGTCGGCCAGGGCGGCGGCGATCCGCTCCAGCGGCGCCTCGATGCCGGCGGCGATCTCGCGCCGCAGCGCCTCGCGTCCGCTCAGGCTGGCCAGTTGCGGCGCGGCATCGACCAGGGTGACGACATAGCCGGCCAGCGCGCCGCCGCCGGCCCGGATCAGGCTCATCCGCGCCTGGAGCAGCAGGCGGCCCTCGACCGTGCCGACCAGGAAGGGGACGCCGCGGCCGCCGCCGTCGGGATCGGCGCCGAGCCGCTCGATGGTCCGCACCACCGGCTCGCGCGCCAGGGTCTCGAACAGCGAGCGGCCCAGGCCGAGGTCGGCGGTCGGGCCGAGCAGGTCGAAGGCGACGGTATTGTAGAGCACCAGTTCGTGCCGCTGGGTGCAGACCACCACCCCTTCCTGGAGGTCGTTGAGGATCGCGGCAAGGCGCTGGGCATTGTCCTCGGCCCGGCGGGTGGCGGTGGCGAGGCCGGAGGCCAGCTCGGTCTTGGCCCGCATCATCCGGGCGCAGATCTCGTTGACCGCCTCGGGCAGCGGCGACAGCATCGCATAGGCGGCGGGATCGAGCCCGGGGCGGTCGCCGCCATAGGCGATCGCCCGCACCTCGGTCGCCATCCGCCGCAGCGTCCGCATCACCAGCGCGTCGATCACCTTCCACGCCACCACGAACAGCAGCGCCGCCCCGGCCAGCGCCACCAGGGTCAGGGCGGTGAGCGAATCGCCGGTCAGGGGGGCGGCGGCGAGGGCGCGGGCGGCCAGGATCACCGCCGCCGCGTTGGCGACGAACGCGCCGGCCAGCCAGGGGAAGGGGCCGCGCCACCGGATCGCCACCGCCGAAGCCTCCATGCTGGGATCGGATGACAGGTTACCCCGTCCCCCGCCTTCGCCGCAACCGGACACCCCCCCCTCGCGCTCTCCCGGCCTCCCGTCGCCGCAACGGAAAAATGGTCCAGGATGATGGGGAGACAAAATACCTTTTCGGCGCGCAAATTGGGTTTGACAGGCGGGTCGGCCGGTGCAACATTACAGCCCGTTAATGAGGTCCGGTGGTCACGGGGGTCGTGAGCCACTCCTCTTCATCAACGCTGGAGTACTGAAAATGGCTGAGAATAGCTTGTCGGGCCTGACCGTCGAAGAAGCCGTCGCGGTCCACAACCAGTTCAAGACCACCTTCTCCGCTTTCCTCGCCATCGCTGCCGTTGCGCACGTCCTGGTGTGGATCTGGAAGCCCTGGTTCTGATCTGAGCCCTTCGGGTTCAAATCTGATCTGGTTTGATCGAATTATCTCTTTTCCTTAGGGGGAAATTATGGGCGACGAACACAAGATTTGGCTGGTCATCAATCCGTCGACCTGGCTGCCCGTGATCTGGGTTGTCGCGACCGTCGTCGCGATCGCGGTCCACGCTGCCGTCCTGGCCGCGCCGGGCTTCAACTGGATTGCCCTGGGCGCCGCCAAGCACGCCGCGAAGTAATTTCGCGACGGTTGCAGGTCTGCGACCAAAAGCGGACGGCTGCCGGGGAGTTCCCCTGGCGCCGTCCGTTTTTTATTGTCTGAACGGTCCGCGCCGACGGGCGGCAAGGCCGACCCTCAGTCAGGGGCGGCGGCTGGGCAGGCGCATCACCCCGAACCAGTAATCCTGGATGCTGCGGATGGCGGCGAACAGGGCATCGACATCGACCGGCTTGGTGACATAGCCGGCGGCCCCGGCGCGGTAGGCGGCGGCGATGTCGCGCTCGGCGTCCGACGTGGTCAGCATCACCACCGGAATGTCGCACAGGGCCTGATCGGCCTTGATCTCGCCGAGAACGAGATGGCCGTTTTTGCGCGGCATGTTGATGTCGAGCAGGATCAGATCGGGGCGGTGGCCGTTCGAGGCGTCGCTGCGCAGGCGTTCCAGCGCGACCACCCCGTCGCCGGCGTGGTCGAAGCGGCAGGGATAGGTTCCCGACGCGACCGCGGCCCGCACCAGCCCGGCGTCGCCGGGGTCGTCATCGACCATCAGAACAACAAAAGACTGCGCCATGTCTGCAACCTATCAGGCCCGCGTGCGCTGCGGCAAGTGTTGCGTTCTGCCCGGCGGGCGCCATGATCTCAGCGGTTTTGGTTGGGAGCGGGCAGCGGGAATGGTATATCCGCAGGGAACCCTGGGGGAGAAAAATCCGATGAGCAACCGACGTATCCTGATCGCCGGCAATTGGAAGATGAACGGTCTGCTGGCGGATTCGGTCGCCCTCGGCCGTGATCTCGCCGCGCGTTGGGCCGCCGGTCCCCGTCCGGACCGCGATCTGCTGATCTGCCCGCCCTTCCCGCTGATCGCCCCGGTGGCGGCGGCGCTGGCCAAAAGCGAAATCGAGATCGGCGCCCAGGACTGCCATCCCGCGCCGTCGGGGGCGCATACCGGCGACGTCGCCGCCCCGCTGCTGGCCGATCTCGGCTGCGGCGCGGTGATCCTCGGCCATTCCGAGCGGCGCGCCGACCATGGCGAAAGCGACGCCCTGGTCAAGGCCAAGGCCGAGGCGGCGCTGTCGGCCGGGCTGACCGCGATCGTCTGCGTCGGCGAAACCCTGGCCGAGCGCGAGGCCGGCCATACCCTCGACGTCACCCTGGGCCAGTTGCGCGGCTCGCTGCCCGATGGCGCCAACCCGGCCACGGTGGTGATCGCCTACGAGCCGGTGTGGGCGATCGGTACCGGCCGGGTCGCCACCCCGGCCCAGGCCCAGGAGGTCCATGCCGCCCTGCGCGCCGAACTGATCGAATTGCTGGGCGAGTCGGCGGCGGCCGCGACCCGGATCCTCTATGGCGGCTCAATGAAGCCCGACAACGCCGCCGACCTGCTGGCCTTGCCCGATGTCGATGGCGGGCTGATCGGTGGGGCCAGCCTCAAGGCCGCCGATTTCTGGGCGATCGCCTGCGCCGGGCTCTGAGCGGCCGGGGATAGAGGCGGGCTCCGCCCGCACCCGCCAAGGGCCGCAAGGCCCTTGGATCCCCTTGATGGTCGGGCGCGTGAAGGACAAGGAAAGGGTTCCAAGGGCCTTGCGGCCCTTGGCGGGTGTGGGCAGAGCCCACCTTCGATGCGCCCTGGTTCGACTCAGCGCACCCGCACCATGATGCGCAGGATGCCCCACTGCCGGCCCTTGATGATGATCGGCGAGGAGATGTTCTTCATCAGGTCGAAGCGGCCGCCGCCCATGTTGCGGCGATAGGTCTGGAGCAGGAACGACTTCTTCGACTTCATCTGGTTGAGCGAGGTGCGGTCGAGCTGCTTGGTGCGGGCGCGCGAATTGGCGGCGTTCCACACCGGGTCGCTGGTCGGCGGCTTGGCGAAGGCGTCGTTGATGATCGGGTAGTAATTGTTCATGTCGCCCGGGGTGCAGGCCAGGATGTCGGGCGAGGCATTGACCACCTCGTTGCAGATCGGGCCGAGGACGCGGGCGGTGTAGTCGGTGTGGCGCACCACGTAATGCGGCGGCTCGACCCCGGGCACCTGCTGGTAATTGGTGTCGAACAGGGCGTCGAGGCCGATCTCGCCGCGCTCGACCGCCTGTTCCAGCAATTGAGACATCTGGCGGGCGCGTTCGGTGACGATCTTGATGAACGGGCTGTCCACCGTCTCGATCCCGGCCTCGGCGGTCAGGGTGATCATGTCCTCGCTCATTTCGAGCAGGTTGGCGGTGCGCTGCTTGACCGCCTCCATGTCCTCGACCGAGGCCTTGGTGGTTTCCTCGATCAGATCGATCGCCTCGCCGATCGCCGCGCATTGCTCGCGGTTGCGGGCGGCGGCATCGACGATCGAATCGACCTGGCTCTGCACCTGGGCCAGCTCGTGGCTGACCTGCTCGATCCGGGTCACCGCGCCGCCAATGTCGCCGCTGCCGGAGCGGGCCGAGCTGGCCACCGTCGAGGCGGCGCGGGATTCGGCGATCAGGGTGTCGATCAGGCTGCCCAGCGTGGCCAGGGTCGATTGGATGGTGGTGACGGCGTTGGCGGTCTGGCGCGACAGGTCCTTGACCTCGCCCGCCACCACCGCGAAGCCCTTGCCCGCCTCGCCGGCCCGTGCCGCCTCGATGGTGGCGTTCAACGCCAGCAGATTGGTCTGGCCGGCGATCTTCTGGATGTCCTTCGACACCGCCGCGACCTCGCTCAGGGACTTTTGCAGGTCGGGGAGCTTGCCTTCGATGTGGCCGATCCCCTCAACCAGCCCCTCGATGGTATGCAGCGCGGCCTGCGAGGTGGCCCGGGCCTCGTCCATCGCTCCGGCGACGCTGCCCATCGCCGTCTTGGTCGCCACCGATAGATCGTTGATGCGGACGTTGGCCTCGGCCATCTCATGGACCGACCTGACCACCGTCTCCAGATCCTGCTTGCGGCTGAGGCCACGGGCGGCGACCTGATCGACCCGGCCGTCGATCTCGATCGCCTCGACCCCCAATCGGCCGACCCGTTCGGCCATCGCCTTGATGGTGCGCTGGATGGTGTCGGAATCAAGCCCGTGGCCGCCGCCGACCGGCTCGGCCGGGCGGGGCGCGGCGACCACCGGCTCGACCGGCAGGCTGGGGCTGGCATTGGCGGTGGGGGCCCGTTTGGTGAACAGGTCGACGAACGTCATGATGCTCCTCATCGGGTCGCGTCGCGGCCGGAAGCTGCGGCCGGGGGCAGGGGAACAACGGGGCGGCGCTCACGCGGGGCCGCCACCCCGGCGGAAAACGGAGATGCTGTCGCGCGCGGGCGCGGACCCGCCGTTCGGGTCATTTCTTCCCCTTGCGCGTGGCGGGCAGCAGTTCGGGATGCTGGGCGAGAAACCGGCGCGCCGAGGCGCGGCCGATGTCGAACAGGTCGCGGCCGTTGGAATAGGACCAGTCGAGCACGGTCTCCATCTTTTCCGGAGGGATGTCGAACGGCATCTCCAGCAGGTCCAGCTTGTGGTGCTCGCTTCTGGATTTGACGTTTTCAAGGTGCTTGAGCTTGAACAGCTCAAGATCGTCCTCGGCCACCGCGACCAGCGGGATGATCATCGACAGCACCCAGGAATCGTAAAGGTCGCGCGGCGGACGGATCAGCTCGTGCTTGCCGAGCAGGTCGAACACCACGATGGTGTCGAGATTGGGATGGCGCTCGGTCAGGTCCTTGAAATTGAGGCAATCCTGGCTCGCGCCTTCGTAATAGGTGTCCTCGCCGATCGAATAGGGCCCATAGATGAAGGGAAAGGCGAACGCCGCCTTGAAATGGTCCAGCGTGATCTGGTCCTTGCGGAAATTATCGACCCGGTGGCGGGTGACGTTGTAGGCGTTGAGATAGAAATGCGGGGCGATGTGGCGGATCCGCTCGAAATCGACCAGCGTGTCGGCCCACGGCACCCGGGCGCACAGGCCGGGCGAGTTGGGGGAAAGATCGCTGGGGCTGAAGGTGGCGCCGACCAGATCGAACCAGTCGCGCCACAGCCGCCGCCACGGATCGGGCAGCGGCATCTCGCGCGCCGCCTGTAGCCAGGGATTGGCGGCGAGCAGGGCGCGATAGGCCTCGGCGGCGGGGCCGGGCTTGAAGAACACCTTGTAATCGACCGGGAACAGATCGTAGATCCGGTCATCGACATAGGCGTCGAGCCAGCCGGTCAGCGCCGCCACCGGGTCGCCGTTCTTCGGCGCCAGCCACAGCAGGCCGATCAGCCCGCCCGCGCCCGAGGCGGACACCACGTCGAAGGTCACGCCGGCTTCGGCGAAGGCCACCAGCGCGCCGGCCATCAGCGCGGCATTGGGCGCCCCGCCGCTCAGCACCAGCGCGGTGCGGCTGGTCGGATCGGCCTCGGCGCGGTTGATCTCGGTCTGTTTGCTGCGGTTCTCACGGAAAAGGCGGGTTTTGGCGTGCCAATGCGGCAAAGCGTCGGTCATGGCGGGCCTCAATTATAAATTTAATATTTCTGGAAAGCTTATAACATTATCGAAGGTCATAGGGTACCCCTTTCCGGCGAACCCAAGGTGGTCATGGTCGCGCCCTAGACAAAAGTATTGTCCGATTGCGTGCCTAAACCGGTGAGCCTACCCGTTTCGACGCTTGCGGACCGACAGGGCGCCCGCAGGGGCGGTCCGGAAACAAATTGCAAAGACCCCTTCGATGGTATGGTCAGGTTGGTTCGCGATGAGGGAATGAGGATAAAGGTAGCGACTCGCTTTGAAAGAGTCAAAGAATCAAGCGGGCCTATCCTTAGGTTTAAAGAGCCCTTATTCTTACAATGGTACGAAATTCGTCCCCGGCATGTCTTGGTCTTTGGTCAAGAAACTTTACCCAGGATCGATTGCACCCTTGGCGCTAAAAACATTCAATTAGCATCATCCAATGGAAAGAGTTCTGGCGCCGTCGGCGCCGCGCCGAGGGCGGACGCTCTTCCTTTCCGGTCGGACAATCCCAACCTTTGTCATCAGGGGAGGGTGGACGGACGCCGGCCGTCGCCACAGCCTGGACCGAGGGGAACCCACAGATGCGCAGGTACGCCGATGGCCTTTGATCGCGACATTTCCGAGGTCAAGAACTGGATGAACATGTTTCGTTGGGTGGTGAAACTGATCCGCGACGATTACGGCATCGACGAAGCCCAGTTGACCCGCAACGCCAGCATCGAATCCGACATCGGCCTCGGCACCGAACAGGTGGAGGAGGTGCTCGACATCATCGCCGGCTGCTTCGCCATCAAGTTCCCGCCCGGCACCCTCGACGAACTGGTCAAGTTCGAGGAACTGTGCATGCTGGCGGCGTGGCTGCACGGGCTGTACAAGCAACCGGATTTCCTCGGTGCCGACTTCGCCACCCGCGCAGCCGGACTCAACCCCCGCGCCCAGGTGGGGGGGTAGGGTTTCAGAAAAAAAACGTGGGCGCTGCCCACACCCGCCAAGGGCCGCAAGGCCCTTGGAACCCGTCGGTTTGTCGTTCGGCGGCGGCGATGCGGGGATCAAGATCTCGGTCGCGTCGGGTCGCGGTGTCGCTCAAGGAGAAGGACGCCGGTCCGGTTTTCATTCCTGATCGTGCTGATGCCAGCGGCTACGCCTGGACCCCGTTGCCCTACAGCGCCGCCCTGTAAAGGGTTCCAAGGGCCTGTGGCCCTTGGCGGGTGTGGGCGGCGCCCACAAAAAACGCCGGCCGGGGGGCATTCCCCCCGGCCGGCGTTCCCCGTTTCCCGAGACGCCGACGCTAGGCCGCCAGCGGCGGATAGCCCAACCGCTCGGCCAGCTTGACCAGCAACCCTTCGGCGGCCTCGCTGATGACGGTGCC
This sequence comes from Phaeospirillum tilakii, assembly GCF_042683125.1. NCBI lineage: Bacteria > Pseudomonadati > Pseudomonadota > Alphaproteobacteria > Rhodospirillales > Rhodospirillaceae > Phaeospirillum > Phaeospirillum tilakii. Next base: position 2,647 of record NZ_JBHUIY010000045.1, on the reverse strand, counting down.
GGGCGGGAAGATCGCCGAGGCGCCGGCCTGATACAGCTCGTCCCAGTCCTGGGGCGGGATCACGCCGCCGACCACGATCATCATGTCCTCGGCGCCGAGCTTGGCCAGTTCGGCCTTGAGCTGCGGCACCAGGGTCAGATGCCCGGCGGCGAGCGACGAGGCGCCGATGACGTGGCAGTCGTTTTCGACCGCCTGCCGCGCCGCCTCTTCCGGGGTCTGGAACAGCGGTCCGACATCGACGTCGAAGCCGAGGTCGGCGAAGGCGGTGGCGATCACCTTCTGGCCCCGGTCGTGCCCGTCCTGGCCCATCTTGGCGACCATGATGCGGGGGCGGCGCCCGTCGAGCGCCTCGAACGCCTTGACCATCGCCTGAACCTTGTTCACCCGCTCGGCTCCCTTGCTCTTGATCTCGCCGCTATAGACGCCGGAGATGGTGCGGATCTCGGCCTTGTGGCGGCCATAGACCTTTTCCAGCGCGGCGGAGATTTCGCCGACGGTGGCCCGGGCCCGGATCGCCTCGACCGACAGGGCGAGCAGGTTGCCCTCGCCGGTTTCGGCCGCCTTGGTCAGGGCGTCGAGGGTCTGCTGGCAGCGCACCCCGTCGCGTTCGGCGCGCAGCTTCTGCAACTGGGCGATCTGGGCGGCGCGGACCGCGCTGTTATCGACCTTCAGCACCTCGATCGGCGCCTCGTCCTCGACGCGGTACTTGTTGACCCCGACCACGGTCTGGCGGCCGGAATCGATGCGGGCCTGGGTGCGGGCGGCGGCTTCCTCGATCCGCATCTTGGGGATGCCGGTCTCGATCGCCTTGGCCATGCCGCCGTTCTGCTCGACCTCCTCGATATGGGCCCAGGCGCGCTCGGCGAGCTGGCGGGTCAGCCGCTCGACATAGTAGCTGCCGCCCCACGGATCGATCACCCGGCAGGTGCCGCTTTCCTGCTGGAGGAACAGCTGGGTGTTGCGGGCGATGCGGGCGGAGAAGTCGGTCGGCAGCGCCAGCGCCTCGTCGAGGGCGTTGGTGTGCAGCGACTGGGTGTGGCCCTGGGTGGCGGCCATCGCCTCGATACAGGTGCGCGAGACGTTGTTGAACACGTCCTGGGCGGTCAGGCTCCAGCCCGAGGTCTGCGAGTGGGTGCGCAGGCTGAGCGACTTGTCGCTCTTGGGGTCGAACTGCTTGATCAGCTTGGCCCACAGCATGCGGCCGGCGCGCATCTTGGCCACTTCCATGAAGAAGTTCATGCCGATCGCCCAGAAGAACGACAGGCGCGGGGCGAACTGGTCGATGCTCATCCCGGTGGCGATGCCGGCGCGGGCATATTCGACGCCGTCGGCCAGGGTGTAGGCCAGTTCGAGGTCGGCGGTGGCCCCGGCTTCCTGGAGGTGGTAGCCCGAGATCGAGATCGAATTGAATTTCGGCATGTTCTGCGCGGTGAAGGCGAAGATGTCCGAAATGATCCGCATCGAGGGTTTGGGCGGATAGATGTAGGTGTTGCGGACCATGAACTCCTTGAGGATGTCGTTCTGGATGGTCCCGGACAGCTTGTCGGGGCTGACGCCCTGTTCCTCGGCGGCGACGATGTAGCCGGCCAGCACCGGCAGCACGGCGCCGTTCATGGTCATCGACACGCTCATCTGGTCGAGCGGGATGCCGTCGAACAGGGTCTTCATGTCGAGGATCGAATCGATCGCCACCCCGGCCATGCCGACGTCGCCGGTGACGCGGGGGTGATCGGAATCATAGCCGCGATGGGTGGCGAGGTCGAACGCCACCGACAGGCCCTTCTGCCCGGCGGCGAGGTTGCGGCGGTAGAAGGCGTTGGATTCCTGGGCGGTGGAGAAGCCGGCGTACTGGCGCACCGTCCAGGGCTGGTTGACGTACATCGTCGGGTAGGGCCCGCGCAGGAACGGCGGCAGGCCGGGCAGGGTGGCGAGATGGTCGAGTCCGTCGAGGTCGGAAGCACTGTAGAGCGGCTTGACGTCGATCCGCTCCGGGGTGTGCCACAGCAGGGAGGCCGGATCCTCGCCGGTTTCGGCCTGGAACCGGGCCTGCCAGTCGGCGAGATCGCCGGACGCCGCGCCGCCGCCGAGCGGCAGGGTGGAGAAATCGGGGAAGGTCGCCATCACGCACAAACTCCGAGACGGGTATGGGCGGCGCGCAGCGTGCCCAGCACGTCGCCGCCGACGAAGATGAAATCATCGATGCCGGCGGCCTGCCACGCCGCCTTGGCCTCGCCCGGATTGCCGGCGAGGTAGAGGGTCTTGGCTCCGGCCGCCTTCAGCGCCTGGGCAAAGGCCTCGGCATGCTCCTGGTAGAAGGCATCCGCCCCGCACAGGCAGGCGGCGGTGGCGCCGCTGGCCTGGAAGGCGGCGACCGCCTCCTCCGGGGTGGCGAAGCCGGTATTGCCGAGGGTCTCGATCCCGCCCGCCTCGAAGAAGTTCTTGGCGTAGGTGGCGCGGCCGGTATGGCTGGCGACCGGGCCGAGATTGGCGAGGAACAGGCGCGGCCACGCCCCGTGCTTGGCGCGGAAGGCGCTGGCGGCGTCGCGCAGGGCCTCGAACGCCTCGCCCAGGCGGTGGCGCGGCAGCGGGGCGCGGGTCACCGCCGGGCGCGGCGCCGGATGGGCGGCGGCGCGGCGGCTGGCGGGGG
>NZ_JBHUIY010000044.1:0-26230 GCF_042683125.1 Phaeospirillum tilakii | reverse complement strand
GCTGGCCGCCGTCGCCGCCGGCCTCGCCGCCGCCCCCGCCGCCCGCGCCGCCGCCGCCGCCGAAAGCGAGCGCGCCCGCCACGATTTCCGCCGCGCCGACGCCTTGCTGGCCGACGGCTTCGTTCCCCGCCAGACCTGGGACCTGCGCCGCGCCCAGTTGCGTCAGGCCGAGGAGGCCGAACGCGCCGCCCAAGCCCGCCAAGGCGAGGCCGAGGCCGCGCTGGCCGAGGCCCGCGCCCACCTCGCCGACCCGGCCGTGCTCGACAAGGAGGCCGCCCGCCTCGCCCGCGAGGCCGATCAGGTCGCCGCCCAGCGCCGCGAGCAGGAAATCGCCCTGGCCGACCGGGTGGTGCGCAGCCCGATCGACGGCGTGGTCGATCAGAAATTCGTCGAACCGGGCGAATATGTCATTCCCGGCCAGCGCCTGCTGCTGCTGCACGACCCGCGCGCGGTGTGGATCGAAGCCAACCTCAAGGAAACCAAGCTCGAACGCCTCCGCCCCGGCCAGACGGTGGCGATCAGCGTCGATGCCTATCCCGGCCGCGCCTTCACCGGCCGGGTCGAGCGGATCGGCCACAGCACCACCGGCCAGTTCGCCCTGCTGCCCAGCCCCAACCCGTCCGGCAATTTCACCAAGATCGCCCAGCGCGTCCCGGTCCGCATCGCCGTCGCCCAGCCCGACGATCTGCCGCTGCGGCCGGGGATGATGGTCGAGATCGATATCGACACCCCCTAGCGGGGCTGCCGCCCCGCGCCCCGCTTGGGGCGATGCCCCAAACCCCCTTGTTTTTCAAAAATAAAGGGGGTCCGGGGCCTCGCCCCGGGCGGGTGCGGGCGGCAGCCCGCCAAGCTCGCGAGGCCGCCATGCCCGGCAAATGGACCCTGACCGTGACGGTGATGGTCGGCACCGTCGCCACCGTGCTGTCGGCCACCATCGTCAACGTCGCCCTGCCCGACATTTCGGGCGAGTTCGGCCTGGGCCAGGACGAGGCGCAATGGCTGTCCACCGCCTTCCTCGCCGCGATGACCACGACGATGATGGCCGCCGCCTGGGCGATGGGGCGGTTCGGCACGCGGGCCACCTATGCCGGGGCGCTGCTGCTGTTCACCCTGGCCTCGATCCTGGGCGGGCTCAGCCCCGATCAGCCGCTGCTGATCCTGGCCCGGCTGCTGCAAGGCGCCGCCGCCGGGCTGGTCCAGCCGCTGGCGATGGTGGTGATCTTCCGCGCCTTCCCCGCCGACCAGCGCGGCACCGCGATGGGGGTCTATGGCCTGGGGGTGATCCTCGCCCCCGCCCTCGGCCCGACCCTGGGCGGGATGCTGATCGACGCCTATTCCTGGCGGATGGTGTTCTTCCTCGGCCCGCCCTTCACCCTGGCCGGGATCCTGCTCGGCCTCGCCTTGCTGCCCGGGCGCGCCGCCGACGCCCCGGCCCGGCCGTTCGACCTGCTCGGCTTCGCCCTGCTCGCCGCCGCCATCGCCGCCTTGCTCACCGCCCTGGCCACCGGTCAGCGCGAGGGGTGGGATTCCCTCGCGGTCGAGGGCGGCTTCGCCCTGGCCGGCGCCGCCACCCTCGCCTTCGTCCTCCATGAGCACCGCACCCCCCACCCGATCCTGGCGATCGAGGTGTTCCGCAACCCCCGCTTCAGCGCCGCCGCCGCCGTCGCCTTCATCCTCGGGCTCGGCCTGTACGGCTCGACCTATCTGGTGCCGCTGTTCGTCCAGGGGGTGCAGGATTTCACCCCGACCGAATCCGGCCTGCTGCTGATGCCGGCCGGGATCGTGCTCGGCATCGTCTTTCCCCTCGCCGGCCGGCTCAGCGACCGGTTGCCGCCCTACCGGATGATCCTGGCCGGGCTGGCTTTGTTCGGGCTGTCCAGCCTGCTCAGCGCCGAGGCCGACGCCGCCACCCCGTTCTGGACCCTGGCCGGCTGGGTCGCGCTCGGCCGGATCGGCCTCGGCCTGATCCTGCCGTCGATGAATGTCGGCGCGCTGCGGGTGCTGGCCCCGGCCGAGATCCCCCACGGCGCCGGCGCGATCAATTTCATGCGCCAACTGGGCGGGGCGATCGGGGTCGATCTGCTCGCCGTCGCCCTCGATCGCGGCACCGCCCTCCACGCCGACGCCTTCGCCGCCGCCCAGGGCCAGTTCGCCGGGCCGGCGGCGCGGCAGACCCTCGATCAACTGGTGATCCTGCTGACCCGCGCCGGCATCCCCGATTCGGTCGCGCTGCCGCTGCACAGCCTGGAGGCCAGCCGCTTCCTGTCGGCGATGATCAGCGCCCAGGCCACGGTGATGGGGTTTCGTGACGGGTTCCTGCTGGTGGCGGCGTTGTTCTTTGTCGCCCTGGTCCCGGCTTGGCTGATGCGGCCGGGGCGGAAAGGACCGGGGTGAAAAAAGCGGGCTCTGCCCGCACCCGCCAGGAGCCAGCGGCTCCTGGACCTGCTTCGATGGTTGGGAAACGGAAACGCCGCGATTAACGGGAAGCGGAACCGAAGTAATATCCCAGGACCAGGGTCACCACCGGCATGGCCATACCAATGATTTTCTCAACCGAAGCAACTGCTCCCGGCAGGCAGACGGCGACGATCGTCGCACAGGAAACCTGGATCAGAAACACCGCGACGACCCATTGCGTCACCCGGGACCGGATCTTGTCTTCGGCACTCGCGCGGCTCAGCTTGATCCGGTCATCGACCGTGGCGATTGGCTGATCCTGTTCGGCGGATTCCAGCGCCTCTTCAAAAGAGGCAAGGTCGCTGCTGGCGCTGCTGCCCAGAGAGCCGGCCATCATGGCATGGCGCCGGCAGCACGCGCGACATGCTGGCTCACGTCCCGGGCGTTCTGAACAATCTTGCTCCCCGTCGCGGCAAGACGGCTGACCGCCTGCCTCAACTCATTTTTTCGGGCCTCATCGGGCTCACCCTCCGCTATTCTTTGCAGAAGCTGCGCAACCTCAAGAACTTCTCGCGAAGCACTCATCTGGGTTTGCACATCCCGTTTAAGAACCACCACCGAGAGGGGATCACTCATTCAATCCTCGCAATCTCTCGACATTGATTTCCATTTCGATGGGACCAATGGCAAATGTCCCGAATGCCAAAAATTTAGTTTCCTCGCGCAGAACCTGCAACGTCAGGTCAATTTGGACCGTCCCCTTCGTCATCCCAGCCGGAGAGGGCAGATACACGTTGGCATCTGCCCGCGACGCATCCCATACTGATCTCAAGTTCACGGAATTGTCAGGATTAAGTGTTAACGATCCGACACAGGTGCAACCACCAATGTCTGCCCCGCCGAAGCGGCCGTTTACGACAGCGACATAGGCTTCGGAAAGCGGAAAAAAATCAGCTCCTTCCGAAGTTTTAAATGAGCCGACCGGAAAATGATAATTAATCGTCCAAAGACCATTAAAATCATCAATTTCCATCGCAATCGCCCTTTCATTAAAAATACCGACCGACCATAGCCCAAGGATTTTATCAAAAAAGAAGGGGGTTTGGGGCATCGCCCCAAGCGGGGTGCGGGGCGGCAGCCCCGCCTGTCACCCCTGCGCCGCCAGCAGCCGCAGCAGCGGCCCCGCCACCTCGGCCTCGGCCAGATCGGCGAGGTCGGGCCGGCGGAGGAGGGTGACCTGCCCGCGCGGGGCGCACAGATCGGGGTTGGACTCATCCGAGAACAGCACCAGCGCCGGGCAGCCGGCGGCGGCGATCAGGTGCATCGGCCCGGTATCGTTGCCGAGCGCGGCGCGGGCGCCCCGGCCGAGCGACAGGATGTCGAGGAAGGTGGTCCGCCCCGACAGATCGACCGCCGAGGGGCACAATTCGCGGATGGTCAGGATCGCCTCGGCCTCGGCGGCGGTGCCGATCAGCGCCGGGGTCAGCCCGCGCTGGGCGAGGCGGACCGCCACCGCGCCGAACCGCTCGGCCGGCCAGCGTTTGGCCGGACGATGGGGGGCGCCGCCCGGGCACAGCAGCACATAAGGCCCGTTCAGCCCGAACTCGGCGGCGGCGCTGCCCGCGACCCAGGACAGGTCCGGCGGCGGCACCGTGGCGATGCCGGCGGCGGCGAGCTGGCCGCGCTGGCGCTCGACGGTGTGGAGGAAGTCCCGCCGGGGGTCGGGATCGGGATGCGAGCAGCCGCGCGCGATGCCCGACCATTCGACCCCGCGACCGAGCAGGCGGAAATAAAGCGACGAGCGGTCGGAGGTCTGAAGGTCGTAGACCCGGTCGAAGCCGCCGCCGCGCAACCGGTGCCGCAGCGCCCACAGGCGGCGGACCTGCCACAGCTTGGGCTTGTCGTCGATCCACACCTCGTCGAACCAGGGGCAGGCGCGGGCCAGGGCGACGAACGGCCGGGTGGTCAGCAGGGTGATCAGGGCGTGGGGAAAACGGGCGCGGATCGCGGCGAACGGCCCCATCGCCTGGACGAAATCGCCCAGCGCGCCGAGCTTGATCACCAGGATGCGGCGCGGCGTCGTCACGGCGGCGTGGGTTGCGGCGCGGGAAGCGGCAGGCGCAGCACCTCGTCATAGATCGCCAGGGTGCGGGCGCACATCGTTTCCTTGGTGAAATGGGCGCGGACATGGGCCATGCCGCGCCCGGCCATCCCGGCGCGGCCGGCGGCGTCGAGCGACAGGAAACGGTCGAGCGCCTCGGCCAGCGCGGCGACGTCGCCGGGCGGGGTCAGCCAGCCGGTGCGGCCGGTCAGGATGGTTTCCGGGCTGGCGCCGTGGTCGGTGGCGATCACCGGCCGGCCCATCGCCTGACCCTCGACCGCGACCCGGCCGAACGCCTCGGGGTCGGTCGAGGCCGACACCACCACGTCGGTCAGCATGTAGGCCGCCGGCATGTCGCCGCATTCGCCGGTGAGGTGGACCACGTCGGCGAGGCCGCGCCGCTTGACCAGATCGACCAGGAAATCGCGGTAGCCGGTGCGGCCCTGATCGGAGCCGACCAGCAGGCAGCGCAGGTTGCGCCGGCCGAGCTGGGCGATCGCCTCGATCAGCACCGCCTGCCCCTTCCAGCGGGTCAGCCGGCCGGGCAGCATGATCACCGGATAGCCGTCGGGCAGCCGCCATTTCTGGGCGAGCTGGATGATCCGCTCCGGGCTGACCCGGGCCGGGTCGAAGCGCGACAGGTCGATGCCGCGCGGCACGACGCGGATGCGGTCGGGCTCGACCCCATAGATCCGCCAGACATGCTCGGCGATGAAATCGGAGATGGCGATCACCCGCTCGCCCCGGGTCATCACCGAATTGTAACGCTGCTTGAAGCCGAACCACCCCAGATTATAGGTGCCGTGGAAGGTGGTGACGAAGTGGCGGCCGGTGCGCTGGGCGGCGGCCCAGGCGCTCCAGGCCGGGGCGCGCGAGCGGGCGTGGATCAGATCGATGCCGCGCGCCTCGATCAGTTCGACCAGCGCCTCGGTGTTGCGGCGGATCACCATCGGGTTCTTGCTGGCGAGCGGCAGGGTGATATGCTCGGCGCCGACCCGGGACAGCTCCCGGGCCATCGGCCCGCCTTCCGAGGCGACCAGCGAGGTCCAGCCGGCCTCGGCCAGCGCGGCGGCGACATCGATGGTGCCGCGTTCGACACCGCCGGTGACGAGAGCGGGCAGAATCTGCAACACCACCGGGGGGCGGGGCCCGGCGGGGGACGCGACAAGGGGGACGGCGTGGTCCATCAACATCCGGAAACGAAACCTGAAGCCAATCTGACGGACCACGGCAACGGGGAAACCCCGGCCGGGGGCGGGATCCTGTCGCGCCCCGACGGCGCGACAATCGCCTACCACAGGGTGGAAGGCAAGGGCCCAGGTGTGGTGTTCCTGCATGGCTACCGATCGGATATGACCGGAACCAAGGCGCTGGCGCTGGAAGCGCTGTGCCGGGCACGCGGCCGGCCGTTCCTGCGCTTCGACGCCTTCGGCCACGGCCAGTCCTCGGGCGACATCGCCGACGGCACCATCGGGCGTTGGGCCGAGGACGCCATCGCGGTGATCGAGGCGCTGGCCCCCGGGCCGCAGGTGCTGGTGGGGTCGAGCCTGGGCGGCTGGATCGCCACCCTGGCGGCGCTGCGGCTGCGCCGGCGGGTGGTCGGTCTGGTCGGCATCGCCGCCGCGCTCGATTTCACCGAGGATCTGGTGTGGGCCGAACTCGACCCGGCCCAGCGGCGCCAGTTGCTCGAAACCGGCGCGGTCACCCTTGGCGGCGAGGACGGCGACGAGGCGCTGTCGTTCCCCCGCGTCCTGATCGAGGACGGCCGCAACCACCTGCTGCTGCGCGACTACATCAATCTGTCCTGCCCGGTGCGGCTGCTGCACGGCCAGCGCGACCGCGACGTGCCGTGGCAGACCTCGCTGCGCTTCGCCGAGGCGCTGGCCGCCGACGACGTGGCGATCTGCCTGGTCAAGGATGGCGGCCACCGCCTGTCGCGCCCGGCCGACCTCGACCGGCTGTGCGAGATCGTCGCCCCGCTGCTCGACGCCGCCGCCCCGGCGGCCTAGCGCCGCCACCCCGCCGGGGGAAAAGCCCCCCGGCGGCGGGCCGGCGGGGTTCAATCCCGGCGCGGGATGGTCTATCCTGGGCGGCGATCGACCGGTAGCCCCCCGAGACCATGCCGCATCCGCTTCGTATCCTCCGCGCCGTTGCCCTGCCCGTCCTGATGGCGGCGGCGGCGGCCTGCTCCCTCTCCGAGGAGCCGACCTCGCCCGACACGCTGCGCCGGCAGGCCGATCTGGTCCGGCCAATGCATTTCGCCGCCGAGCCGGTCAATGCCTGCCCACAGGTGGCCCAGGTGCTGTCTTGGTGCGCGCGCGGACCGAATTTCCATTATCGCTGCGCGCTGGCGGGCGACAATGCCAACGCCACCCTGACCGGGACGCTGGAAGCGGTGGTGCGGGCCGACACCATCCTGGTGATCGATTTCCACCGCGCCGCCAATGGCGGCGGCAGTTCGGCGACGTTGTATCAGAGCGAGGGGGTGCTGATTCCGGATTACGCGCCGCTGATCGAGAGCAATCTCAACAACCCCGATTGCCGGCGGGGGGGACGCGGCGGCCTGTTCGGATAAGGCCGCCGGCCGGAGGGGATCAGGACCGGGAGGCGAGTTCGGCTTCGAGATCGGCGATCCGCTTGGCCAGGGCCTGCCGGAGCGCGGCGGCCACGGTGGGCTTGGCGGCGGCGAGATCGTCCTTGAGCCGTTGCAGCTGGCGTTGTTTCTCTTCCCGGGAGCGTTTGATCGGCTGACGGTCCGAATGCTGGCCGTCGTGGGTGCGCCATCCGCCCATGAGTTGCTGCCTTTCCTGGTTGCCGATGCGGGGCGCGGACTATGCCGAGGGGCCGCGCGGGTTGCAAGCGCGGAACCATGACAGGCTTCCGCCCCCCGCCGCTTGATGCTATAACCCGACCGCCCCTGGCGCTGCGTCCCGGTAGCTCAGCAGGATAGAGCAACGGTTTCCTAAACCGTGGGTCGGAGGTTCGAATCCTCTCCGGGACGCCAATTACGCCAATGGGATACAGGCATCTTTGGAGGTGCCATAAAATCACCGCCCCCCCCAATTGGCAACCACGAGCCCCTTAATTGACGGGCGCGCGCGTACACCGTCCCCGTTCGGCCGCTTGTTTGTACCTCGAAGCCATGTCATCTTTCATGACGAAGGCAAGAGGGAAAAGACATGATAAATGACGCGTACCCGCGACAGCTTCGTGCCGCCCGAGCCCTTGCCGGGATGTCGAGAGCCGATCTGGCCATGCAGGCTTCCACGACCGAGCGTACTATCGCCCGGATCGAGGATGGCGATTCCAGCCCTCGCGCTTCCACCCTTGCCGCGATCCACACCGCCCTGGAAGCGGCCGGGGTCGAGTTTATCGACGATGGCGGGCCTGGGGTGCGACTGAAGGAGAAGGCGGCATGAGCACCAACGCAGCATTCAAGCTTCAGGATGCCGGCTTCAGCCGTGCCCAGGTTGAGGCGCTGGGTGAGTTTCTCGACACTCAGGCGGCAACCAAGACCGATCTGGCGGAAACCGAACACCGCCTCGATGCGCGGATCGCCGATCTCCATTCCGAGATGAAGCTGCTCGAACAGCGGATGACCATCAAACTTGGCGGCCTGATGGTTCTTGCCGTCGGCGTCCTCCTGGCCGCGATCCGCTACCTTCCGCCGGCCGGGCCGATGCCGCATATGTGAACCGGCGCGATGTTCGGTCGCGCCGAACGGCCAGGACGTGCGCGGGCTATATCAGCGTCAACAACGCTCCTTCAATCATTCTCCGCCTCAAGACAAGAAGACGCTCCGTTCCATTTATTTCAATTTTATTACAATACACCCCACACAAACCACGACATATCGCTCTAAAAACACCATTCACCTCATGGCAACGATGCCCGCCGGGGGTAATCCGCCCGGCTGCATAAGGCGCGGAGGTTCGGTTCCTCCGCAAGGAACTGGATCTGTCCCAGACCGCCGCCTGACCGCGCCCCCGCCGCGAACATCTTGGTCCTCACGGCTGAGATGCCGTATAGTGTCCGCCTGCTCAACCAGAACGGCAGGAGGCGGCGCAGGCGGCGCGGTTCGGACTCCGGAGTGGAAGCGGCGGCTTTCCGGCCCTCTAAGGGCCGTCCGGTCCCATCGCGCGGACCACACCAGCAGCACGGCAACCGAAACGACCACAATCTCCGGGAGGGGCGAAGATGACGGCATGGCGTATGCTTGCGGCATTGGCAGTGGCGGTCACGGTCGGTGGACACTCGGCGCTCGCCGCCGACATCGCCGCCGCACGGGCAACGGTGCAATCGGCGCTGGAGGAGGGCATCGGCACCTTCGCCTCCGGCAAGACCTATCCCTTCCAGGAACGGCGCGAGCGGCTGGAAGGCCTGATCCGCAGTCACACCGACCCTGAATTGCTGTCGGCGGCGGTGCTGGGGCGGACCTGGATCAAGCTGCCGGCCGAGCAGCAATCAGCCTTCGCCACCCGGTTGGTCGGGTTCCTCGTCACCACCTATGCCGGCATGCTCAACGAGCCGGCCGACAACATCAGCTTCACCGTCGGCGAGCCCGAGGATCAAGGCAGCCGGGTGCGGGTGCCGTCCGAGATCCGTCATGGCGCCGTCGCCGAGGCCCCGACCCGGGTCGACTGGACCGTCGCCTTCGCCCCCCGACGGCCATCCCGGCATCGTCGACATCGCCGTCGATGGGGTCAGCGTCACCCGGGCGATGCGCGAGGATTTCACCTCGGTGCTGCGCTCGTCGGGCGGGGTGATCCAGGCGCTGCTCGACGCCCTGGTCCACAAGGCCGAGGCCAACGAGCAGATCGCCCGCAACGACCGGGTCGTCGCCCACTGAACCGCCGGGGGGCCGGACCGGCATCCGCCCCCCCCTCACGCCCCGGCAACGCAACGCTGGGAGCGGCGGAAGGGTCATGGTAGAAGGCTGGCTTTTTCCAGCCCGAGGTGACCGATGGACGACGCAATGCCGTGCCCGCACTGTTCCTGCCCGCATGCCTACCCGGACGGGAGCCTGTGGATCTGCCCGGAATGCGGCCATGAATGGAACCCGGAGGAAGCGGCGGCGGCGGCCGACGCGGCGGCGGTGCGCGATGCCAACGGCAACGTGCTGGCCGATGGCGACGCGGTGACGGTGATCAAGGACCTGAAGGTCAAGGGCTCGTCGCTGGTGGTCAAGGGCGGCACCAAGGTCAAGAACATCCGCCTGACCGACGGCGCCGACGGCCACAACATCGCCTGCAAGATCGAGGGGATCGGCGCGATGAACCTGAAATCGGAATTCGTCCGCAAAGCCTGACCGCCCTCCCCCTTTCCCCCTCCCCCCAGAAACAGGGAGGGGTTCGGGGAGCTTTGCTCCCCGAGCGGGTGCGGGCGGCGGTGGGGCTCAGACCCGGCCGAGCAGCGCCGGGCGCAGCCACCACACCAGCATCGAGGCGAGGTAGACCGCCGACAGCCCGAGCGACCACCACAGCACGCCACGGGCGCGGGCGACGGTCTGCCGCTCTTCGTACTGGATGCCGGCGAGATCCTGCCCGACTTCCGCCAGATTCTTCTTCATGTGCCCCTCCCCAGCGCGGCGGCCACCGGATGCCCCCCCGCCGGGCTTCGCCCGGTTTGTGGCCCCGGCAGCGGATTGTACGGCAAATCCCGCATGGCCCGGCGGTTTATTTTGCCCCCATCTGCCAATACTAAAGCGTGAGTCGGCCCCACCACCTGAAGATGGTAGCAGGACAGGCACCACAGCACCGGGGCCGGGACGCGGGCCCGGGTGACATGATGGCGGGTGACCCGGCCGCAGCCGGGGCAGAAATGGCGTTCGATGGTGACCGGGGTCACGCGGGCGGTGTCGTCATGCGTCATGGGACCGGATCACACCGCACAAATGCGGCGGCAGCAGGGCGGGACTGTTTCACATCGTCGGCAAAGTGTTTCACTCCGCTCACGCCGAAGGGTTGAGCGGCAGGGACAGGGTGAACACCGCGCCGTCGCCTTCAACCCCGCCGGCCTCGAGCCGGCCGCCATGGCGGTGGACGATGTCGAGGCAGATCGCCAGCCCCTGGCCGGTGCCCTTGCCGACCGGCTTGGTGGTGAAGAACGGGTCGAAGATCCGCTCGCGGATCGCCGCCGGGATGCCGGTGCCGGTGTCGGCCACCTCGACCACCACCCGCCCCTCCCCGGCCCGGGTGGTGAGGATGATGCGGCCGGGCAGGCTCTTGCCCGAGGCTTCCAGCGCCTGGGCGGCGTTGAGGATCAGGTTGAGCAGCACCTGATTGATCGCGCCGGGCTGGCACGACACCGGCGGCAGGTCGGCGGCGTAATGGCGTTCGATCTCGGCCACCCGCTTCCAGGCATTGCGCGACACCGTCAGGGTGGTCTCCAGCGCATGATTGAGATCGACCGCGCTGTTGGCCGACGCGCCGGGATGGGAGAATTCCTTCATCGACAGCACGATGCGGGCGATCTGGGCGACGCCGTCGCGCGATTCCGCCACCGCCGCCGGCAATTCCTCCAGCAGCCGGTTGAACTTGCGGCCGCAGCCGGCCAGCACCGCCGCCGCCGGCGCGGCCAGATCGCCGCCGGAGCCGACCTGCTCGGCCAGGGCCTTGCCGGCCAGCGCGGTGCCGGTCAGGCTGGTCAGCCCGTCGGCGATGTAGGCGAGGTTGTCGCCGATATACTGGGCCGGGGTGTTGATCTCGTGGGCGATCCCGGCGGCAAGCTGGCCGATGCTGGCCAGCCGGGCCGCCTGCATCGCTTCCGCCTTAGCCTGCTTCAACTGGCCGATGTCGCGGAACGACAGCAGCGCGGTGCGGCCCTCGGCGGCATCGATCATCGCCGCGCAGCCATAGGCCGCCGCCACCACCCGCCCCGAGGCCGAGCGCAGGGTGGCATCGTCGCCGAGCCGGGTGGCGCCGTCGGCGATGGTCGCCAGCCAGGGCGCGGTCTCCGCCCCCTCCAGCGCGAACAGGTTGGCCAGCGGCTGGCCGAGATAGCCGGCCGGCTCGCCCGGCAGGTCGAGGATCCGCAGCGCCGGACGGTTGACGAACGCCACCCGCTCGTCATGGTCGATCATCACGATCCCCTCGACCACCGTGTCGGAAATCGTCATCACCCGCTGCTGCGAGGTGCGCAGCTCCAGCGCGGTGCGGGCCTGCCGCCGCCGCAGCCGGGCCAGATAGACGGTGGCGATCAGGCTGACCGGCGGCACCAGGCTGGCGATCACCAGGAAGGCGATCGGGCGGCTTTCCGACAGCACCGCCTGCGACACCACCGTCGCCAGCGACAGCGGCGGGATCCCCGGCACCGCCGCCCGCACGATCAGGCAGGGCGGGCGGTCCTCGCCCGCCGGCAGGCTGCCGGCGCGGCCTTCGCCGATCGCGGCGATCGCGGCGATCGCCGCCGGGTCGAGCCCGGGCTGGCCGGCGACCTGGACCCGTTGCTCGCCGGCGATCAGCAGGTGGACGCGATAGGGGGCGATCTGCGCCGGCGGCAGCAGGAACCGCACCAGCTCGCCCAGGTCGCTCCAGGCGAACAGGTGGCCGGCCGGGCGGCCGTTATGCAGCACCGGCACCCCGATCAGCGCGGTGGCGGTTTCAAGGTCGATCCGGATCGTCGCCGCCACGGTCGGCGGCGGCAGCGGCGCCCTGGGCTGGGTATCGACCAGACGGCGGCCGTGTTCGTCGATGTAGGCGAAGCGGGAATAAAGCGGCATGGTGCCGATCCGCCGTGCCTTGATGGTGTGGGCGAAGCGGGCGCCGATCGCGTCGAGGCTGGTCTGCAACCCGTAATGCAGCGACATCCCCAGCGCCTGATTGGTCAGGTAAGTGTCGATCTCCGGCCCCTGGGCCAGTTCGGCGACGAAGCGGCGCTGCTCGCCGAGATAATCGCCGATGGTGGCGGCGTGGCGGCCGGTGTCCTCGACGATCCGCGCCGTCTCCTTGGCGGTCAGCGACTGGTAGGTTTCGAGATTGTTGGCGATCAGGCCATAGGCATAGGCGCCGAACAGCAGCGCCAGCAGGATCGGGAAAAAGGTGGCCAGCCGCCCCATCAGCGCACGCGCTCCCCGGCCGACCGGGCCGGGACCGGAGGGCAAACGGCGGATAGGCCGGGACCGCCGCGTCGTCTCGCCATCGCCCTGCCCCCTTCGCCGCTGCGCGCCTTCGCCGGTTCCGACGGCGGCGCGATTGTGATGATATTACTTTTTATATAAGATCTCCCAGGTAGAAATGGGGTCGGCTTACCCCGCCGTCCAGCCTCCGCCCCGCGGCAGGACGGGGACGGGATGACGGCAAGATGGAGAAGGACGATGAGGCAGGCAAGGACGCTGTTGGCCCTGCTGGCGGTGATCGCCGTCCTGCTGGCGCGGCCGGCACGGGCGGACGATCTCGACACGGTGCTGGCCCAGGGCGAGTTGCGCCATCTCGGCATCCATTACGCCAATTTCGTCACCGGGGCCGGCGACGGGTTCGAGGTCGAGCTGGTCCAGGGCTTCGCCCGCTCGCTCGGGGTCCGCTACAGCTTCGTCGCGACCGATTTCTATCACGTGATCCGCGATCTGCTCGGCAAGGACGTGGTGCGCCACGGCGACGGCGTGACGCTGGAGGGGGAGTACC
Source organism: Phaeospirillum tilakii (assembly GCF_042683125.1). NCBI lineage: Bacteria > Pseudomonadati > Pseudomonadota > Alphaproteobacteria > Rhodospirillales > Rhodospirillaceae > Phaeospirillum > Phaeospirillum tilakii. The sequence continues at coordinate 13,111 of NZ_JBHUIY010000044.1, read as the reverse complement.
CGGTGCGGGGCGACATGATCGCCAGCGGCTTCACCATCCTGCCCTGGCGGGAGAAGGTGCTGCTGTTCTCCCGCCCCACCCTGCCCTCCCAGGTCTGGCTGGTCGCCCGCGCCGACGCGCCGGTCCGACCGGTGCCGGACAGCGGCTCGCTGGCCCGCGACATCGCCGCCACCAAGGCGCTGATCGGCGGCAAAAGCCTGCTGGTGATGGAGCGAACCTGCCTCGATCCCGCCAATTACGGCCTGAAGGGCAAGGGAATCGACCTGCGCGCCTACACCCGCAGCACCAATCTCAACGAGATGGTCCCGGCCTTGCTCAACGGCGAGGCCGACTACACCCTGCTCGACGTGCCCGACGCGATCCTCGATCTCCAGAAATGGGCCGGCAAGATCAAGGTGCTGGGGCCGATTTCGGAGGAACAGGACCTCGGCGCCGCCTTCCGCAAGTCGGGCGGGCGGTTGCGCGACGCCTTCGACGCCTATCTCGCCGGGCTGAAGGCCGACGGGACCTATGACGAGTTGGTGGATAAATACTATCCCGGCATCCGCCATTACCTGCCCGGGTTCTTCGCCCACGCCGGGGGGTGAAATTTTCCCCACCCGATTGGTCTCCTGCCGGAAGTCCGTTGCCGTCGCCCCCCCTATCCAGGGACGCGAATTCGGCTATATTCGCCCGCTTCGGGAGGCAAGTGCTCCCTGTGCATGGGTGATATCGAATAACGAAAGGCAACGAATGTCTCAGATTTCTCCGGTCTCGATCGAGGCCCTCAAGGCCCTGCCCGCCGCGCCCAAGCTGGGCAACCCCGCCGCGGTCGGGCTGGCCGGCTTCGGCCTCACCACCATGATGTTGCAGCTCCACAATCTCGGCCTCGCCGGCATCGGCCCGGTGATCTGGCTCGGCCTGATCTTCGGCGGCCTCGCCCAGATGATCGCCGGGTTGCAGGAACACAAGATGGGCAACAATTTCGGCTATGCCGCCTTCACCTCCTACGGCTGCTTCTGGCTGGCCCTGGCCGGGATCCTGATCGGCAACAAGTATGACGTGTTCCCCTCCTCCACCACCGATGTCGGCTGGTTCCTGGTGCTGTGGACCGTCTTCAGCCTGATCCTGTGGGTCGGCGCGCTGCGCGTCAGCAAGGCGATGGCCGCCTGCTTCACCGCGCTGGTCGCCGGCTTCGTCCTGCTCGACCTCGCCCATTTCGGCTATCCCGCCGCCACCTACGCCGCCGGCTGGGTGCTGATGGTCTGTGCCGGCCTCGCCTGGTACATGATGGCCCACGTCATCCTCGGCGACCTGTTCGGTCGCGACGTGCTGCCGGTCGGCAAGCCGGTCCTCTGACCCCTTTCGCGGCGGCCGGACCGGGTCCGTGCCGCCGTCCCCGGCATCGGGGGGGGAAGTTGGGCGGGCTGCCGCCCGCCGCCCGCCCGGGGCGATGCCCCGGACCCCCTTCTTTTCTGAAAAAACTGGGGCCGATTGCGCCATTTTTGTATCCACAAAAACGTTGGTCCGGCCTGTTTTTGTCGATACAATATTCGTCATGAATAGCTGGGACCCCGTCAAGCGGGCCAAAACCCTGGCCGAACGCGGGCTGGATTTCGCCGAGGCGGACGCGGTGTTCACCGGGCCCCATTTCACCCGGGCCGATCACCGGAAGGATTACGGCGAACCCCGCTTCATCACCGCCGGCTGGATCGGCAACCGCTTCGTGGTCCTGGTATGGACGCCGCGCGATGACGGGCGGCGCATCATCTCGATGAGGTACGGCCATGCCGACGAAGAAAACCACTGCCGAAACCACCTGGGTTGATCCCGACGACGCCCCGGAACTGACGGCGGAATGGTTCGCAACAGCCGATCTGTATGACGGGGACACCTTGATCCGCAAAGGAGGCCGACCCAAGGCGGCCAACCCGAAGCGAGCGGTCAACCTCCGTCTCGACGCCGATCTGCTCGAACATCTGCGCGCCAGCGGCCCCGGCTGGCAATCGCGGGTCAACGCCACCCTGCGCAAGGCGTGCGGGCTTTAGGCCAAACCGCTGCCCCAGACATGCTAAAGCCCCGAAACCTTGCGGCTTCAGGGCTTTAGAATGGTCGGAGCGACAGGATTCGAACCTGCGACCCCCAGTCCCCCAGACTGATGCGCTACCGGGCTGCGCTACGCTCCGACCGTGACGGGGACGAGTCCCCGCCCTTGATTTCCCAGGCAACTCCGGCCTGAGAGGGGATCCCGATGTAAACTCCACCGGGGAGAGGCGCGAACTATAGGCAGACCGTCGGGGCGATGCAAGCGCCTTTTTTGCTCTTTTTTCCGCCCCCGCCGCCGCCTCACGCCCGCAGCAGCAGGCTGCGCAATTCCTCCAGTTCGTCGAGCAATTCACCCAGCGCCTGACGGGTTTCCGGCCGCAGCCGGGCCGGTTCGGTCCCCGCCACCGCCGCCGGGGGAACCGGGGAAACCGGCGCCGTCACCGCGACGGCCGGCGCCGCCAGCGGGGCAGGCGCGGCCGGACGCGGGGTCACCGGCACCGGCCGTTCCGGCAGGCTCGGCGCCAGTACCGGCGGCGGGGCCAGATCGGCCTCGTCCTCGTCGTCGTCGGGCGGAAAGGGATGGTCGTCATCGAGCGGCGGCAGGTCGCTGGCGGCGGAACCGCCATCGCGCAGGGCCTTCTGCGCCCCCTTGATGGTGTAGCCTTCGCGGTAGAGCAGATCGCGGATCCGCCGCAGCAGGGCGACGTCCTCGGGCCGGTAATAGCGCCGGCCGCCGCCGCGCTTCAGCGGCCGGACCTGGGGGAAACGGCCCTCCCAGAACCGCAGCACATGCTGCGGCACCTCGAGTTCGTCGGCAACCTCGCTGATGGTGCGGAACGCCGCTTCCGACTTGCCGGCGCGGCGCGGCTCGGTCCCGTCGCTGCCTTCGCTCATGCCTTGCCGCCGGCCTCGCCCGACGCGCCGTCGTTGATCCGTTTCTTCAGCAGCTGCGACGGCCGGAACACCAGCACCCGCCGGGGCAGGATCGGCACTTCCTCACCGGTCTTGGGATTGCGGCCGATGCGCTGGCCCTTGGCCCGCACCGAGAAGCTGCCGAACGAGGAGATCTTGACCGTCTCACCGTCGGCCAGCGCCTGGGCGATCTCCTCCAGCACGGCTTCGAGCAGGTCGGCCGATTCGTTGCGCGACAGGCCGACCTCCTGGTAGACCGCTTCGCCCAACTGCGCCCGGGTGATGGTTCTTTCCGCCATGCCGTATCACGCCCGTTGCCAGCCCAAATCCAGAACCCGACCCTATCCCCTTCCGATAAATCCGTCAATATCAGAGGGATGCGCCCCCTGACGGACGCCCTGGGGCCCTGTTCGAAAAAAGGGGAGGTCCGGAGGCGCCGCCTCCGGGCGGGGCGCGGGGCGGCAGCCCCGCCGCGCCGGCAGGCTACATCCGCACCAGGGCGGAGCCCCAGGTGAAGCCGCCGCCCATCGCCTCAAGCAGGACGAGGTGGCCCGGCTGGATCCGCCCGTCGCGCACCGCCTGATTGAGGGCCAGCGGCACCGAGGCGGCCGAGGTGTTGGCATGCTCGCCCACCGTCACCACCACCCGCTCCGGCGGCAGGCCGAGCTTGCGGGCGGTGCTGTCGATGATGCGGCGGTTGGCCTGATGCGGCACCACCCAGTCGATCTCGGCGGCGGTCAGCCCGTTGGCGTCGAGCGCGTCCTGCCCGGCCTGGGCGAGATTGACCACCGCGTGGCGGAACACCTCGCGCCCGGCCATCTGGACATGACCGACGGTCTGGGTCGAGGACGGCCCGCCATCGACGTAGAGCAGATCATACTGCCGCCCGTCGCTGTAGAGATGGGTCGAGAGGATGCCGCGATCGGCCCCGCTCCCCTCGCCTTCCGTGGCCCGCAGCACCACCGCGCCGGCACCGTCGCCGAACAGCACGCAGGTGGCGCGGTCGCTCCAGTCGAGGATGCGGGAGAAGGTCTCGGCCCCAATCACCAGCGCGGTCTGGGCCTGCCCGCCGCGGATCAGCGAATCCGCCACCGTCAGGGCATACAGGAAGCCGGAACAGACCGCCTGGACGTCGAAGGCGAAGCCCCGGGTCATCCCCAGCCCGGCCTGAACCCGGGCGGCGGTGGAGGGAAAGGTGTTGTCGGGGGTGGCGGTGGCCAGCACGATCAGATCGACCGCGTCGGCCCCGATCCCGGCATGCTCCAGCGCGGCGCGCGCGGCGGCCAGGGCCAGATCCGAGGTCTTTTCACCCTCGGCGGCGATGTGGCGGCGATGAATGCCCGACCGCTCGACGATCCATTCGTCGGACGTGTCGACTCGGGTGGCGAGTTCGGCATTGGTGACGACGCGCGCGGGCAGATACCCGCCGCAGCCGGCGATCAGGGAGCGGCGAGCCATTGTGGTCAGCGGGTTCCGGCGGCAAGTTGGGGGGACTGCAAGGGAGCAGCGGCGCGCAGACGGTCGAATTCGCGCCGGATCCTCTCGTTATAGCCGTGGGTCACCAGTTCGACCGCGACGCCGATCGCGTTGGCGAAGCCGAAGGCGTCGGTGCCGCCATGGCTTTTCACCGCGATGCCGTTGAGGCCGAGGAACATCGCCCCGTTATAGCGGCGGGGATCGGTCCGCACCTTGACCTTGGTCATCGCCCGCTTGGCCAGCAGATAGCCGAGCTTGGCCAGAATCGAACTCTGGAAGGCCTGACGCAGGAAGGTCGAATACAGCTTGACGGTGCCTTCGGCGGTCTTCAGGGCGATGTTGCCGCTGAACCCGTCCGAAACCACCACGTCGACGGTGCCGGCACAGATGTCGTTGCCTTCGACGAAGCCGTGGAAATTCATCGGGATCGGCCCGTCGCGCAGGGTCGCCGCCGCGCTCTTGACCGTGTCGTTGCCCTTCAGCTCCTCGGAGCCGACATTGAGCAGGCCGACCGAGGGGGAATCGAGACCGAGCACGGCGCGGGCATAGACGTCGCCCATCACCGCGAACTCGACCAGATTGTTGGCGTTGCAATCGACGTTGGCGCCGAGATCGAGCATCAGCGTTTCACCGCGGATGGTCGGGAACAGCGCCGCGATCGCCGGCCGGTCGATGCCCGGCAGGGTGCACAGAACGAACTTGGCCGCCGCCATCAGCGCGCCGGTGTTGCCGGCCGAGACGACACCCGCCGCCTCGCCCTGCTTCACCGCCTCGATCGCCAGCCACATGCTCGACTGGCGCCCGGTGCGGAGAACCTGCCCGGGCTTGGCGTCGGCAGAGACCGCCTCATCGGTATGGCGAACGGTACAGACCCCGGTGATCTCGGGGTATGGCGCCAGCAGGGGGGCGAGACGCTTCTCGTCGCCGAACAGCAGGTAGCGGACGTGCGGCAATCGCTCGTGAGCCATGCGCACCCCTTCCACGACGATTTCGGGGGCCGAGTCGCCCCCCATGGCATCAATGGAAATGGTAACGGGTGCACTCACGGACCGACGCTCCGCTGCTGGAACCAGATCGTTCTTGATGCGGCTCAGGCTTCGGCCTGGGCGACCACTTCGCGACCGTCATAATGACCGCACGCGCTGCAAACGTGATGGGGCAGCTTGGGCTCGCCACAATTCGGGCATTCGGCCCCGGTGACCACGGTCAGGGCGTGATGGGCCCGGCGCATGTCACGACGGGACTTCGAGGTCTTCTTCTTCGGAACAGCCATTTTGATCGCTCACTAATCGGCCCACGGATGGGAAAGGGAGGTTTCTTATCGAAAATCATCGGCGGGGGCAAGGAAATGCTTGTCCCTCAGCCCATTTTTTGCCGCAACGCCGCCAGCGCCGCGAACGGACTGGCCTTGGCCGGCGGCTCCGGCTCGGGCTCCGGCGGCGCGACGAAGGCGGCGTCCGGGGCGCGGGGAAAGGGATCCAGCGCCAGCGCCAGCTGTTCCGCCACCGCCTCGCCCAGGTCGATCCGTCCGTCCTCGATCGGGTCGGGCGGGTCCTCGTCGTCCCAGACCAGGTCCAGCTCGTCTTCCATCCCCCGCTCCTCCTCCGCCGCCGGGGCGAAGGACAGGGTGAACGGCGCCTCGATCCGCGCCGGCAGGGGGGCCAGGGTCACCCCGCAGGTCTGCACCAGCTCGGCGCTCAGCCGGCCGCGCAGCCGCACCAGCCCGGCGGCGGTCGGCGCGGCGATCTCGATCTCCGCCTCCAGCCGGTCGAGCGCGACCAGCCCGAACCGGCACGCCAGCCGGGCGCGCTCGGTCTCGTCGGCCTCGATCCGGTGGCGCGACAGCCGGCCGGGCAAGTGCTCGACCCGCAGCGGGCGGGAGAATTCGGGGCCGCTCATGCCGCCACCGGCGGCGGGGCGAACGCCACCCGTCCCTCGACCAGCCCCTCGGCCCCGGCCAGGGCGCGGTCCTGCGCCCGCAGATAGCCGGCCAGCGCCGTGAGCGCCGCCGGGTCGGGTTGCTCCACCGCCCGGAACAGATTGCGCCGCAGCGCCGCGATCAGCGCCGCATCCTCCGCGTCGGCCAGACCGGCATCGTAGGCCAGCACCCGGCCGTAGAAGGCCTGGGCCATCTGCTTGACCCGCTTGCCCACCCCGGAATCGGTCACCCCCATCTCGCGCAGGCTCTGATCCATGTCGGCGAACATCAGGTCGAACAGCGCCTGCGACACCGCCCGCGCCGGTTCGGGGGCGAAGCCGGTGCCGTGCCGCCCGCCCTCGCCCTCGCGCCGGCCGAGGCCGCGCATGGTCAGATGGGCATGCAGCACGATCAGGTCGAACCGGCCGTCGAGGCTGTCCGGCACGCCGAGATCGAGATAGAAGCCGGGCTGGCGCGCCTGGGCCACGATCGCGTCATAGAGGGCGCGGGCGGCGTCCTCGGCGCGGCGGCGGGCGGCGGAACCGGTGAACGGCAGACGAAAACGCATCGGGCCCCGCGGCAGTTTCAACGAGACGAGGCCGCCCCCGGGCCGGCGCAAGGCGCCGCCGTTGACAAGCCTGGGAGATGGAATGCACTCTTCCCCATCAACATTGGCCTCGGAGGCCGTTTCCGTCAATGCCGCGCCGCCCGCCGTTCCTGAAAAAATCGCCCGCCGCCCTGCTCGTCCCGCTCGCCCTCGCCGCCTTGGCCGCCTGCACCCCCGACATCGAGCTGCGCGGCAACCTGCCGCCGCCCGAGCAATTGGCCCAGGTGACGGTCGGCAAGAGCAGCCGCGACGACGTCCAGTCCCTGCTCGGCACCCCCTCGAACGTCAGCCCGTTCGACGATTCCGCCTGGTTCTACATTTCCACCGTCTCGGAAAAGGTCTCGTTCTTCCCGGCCGAGATCAAGGAGCGCAAGGTGATCGGCATCCTGTTCGACGATGCCGGCATCGTCCGCGCGGTGCAGACCAAGACCCTGGCCGACGGCCACGACGTCAGCACCGTCAGCCGGGAAACCCCGACCGCCGGCAAGGAAATGACCATCGTCGAGCAACTTTTCGGCAATCTCGGCCGCTTCTCGAAAAAGGAAGGCGAGAAGAAGTAGCCGGAGCGAAACCGGCCGCGAACCACTATTGAAAACCGCCACCGCCGCCCCCAACTTTGGAACAATTACAAGGCGTCGCTCCCACCGGACGGCGCCACCAAAGCAAGGAGGGACCAACGATGTCGGTTGCCGCGATTCTCGAATTCAAGGGCAGCACGGTCTTCACCATCCGCCCGGACCACACCATTGCCGACGCCGCCGCGCTGCTGACCACCAAACGGGTCGGCGTGGTGGTGGTGTCCGATCCCGCCACCCATCTGCTCGGGGTGCTGTCCGAACGCGACATCGTTCACAGCCTCAGCCAGTACGGCAAGGCCGCGCTCGACATGCCGGTCAGCAACGTGATGACCAGTCCGGTGGTGACGTGTACCCCCGCCGACAGCGCCAAGGCGGTGTTGCAGGTGATGACCGAACGCCGCATCCGCCATCTGCCGGTGGTCACCGATGGCCGCCTGCTCGGCATCGTCTCGATCGGCGATGCCGTCGGCCACCGCCTGCGCGAGACCCAGCTCGAGGTCGGCGTGCTGCGCGACTTCGCCGTCGCCCGCTGACGCCCCTCCCCCGGCGCGGCCGCCCCCCGGCCGCGCCGCCATGCTGCACTGCGAAAAAACGGCCTTGCGTCAGCGGTGGAATGATCTAGATTAGCCTCATGCTGCAATGCAACAAACACCGTCGGCCCGGCGCCGGCGGCCCCGGATGACGAAAGGTCCGATCATGAGCTTCACCCTTCCCGGTTTCGACCAGCTGCTCGCCCTCGGCCAGGGCAATGCCGAGGCGCTGGCCAAGAGCAGCGCCGCCAGCCTTCAGGCGTTCGAAAGCATCTCCAAGGCGCAGCAGGCGGCGCTGACCCGCTCGTTCGGCAAGGCCGACGCGGCGCTGAAGTCGCTACTGGCGATCAAGAGCCCGACCGAACTGGCCGAGTGGCACAGCCACCTCGCCCGCCAGTCGTTCGAGGACGCCCTTGAGGAAACCCGCGCCCTGACCGAGGTCGCCACCGCCAGCGTGTCGGCGGTACTGGCCCCGCTCAACCGCCGCTTCGCCGACGTCCAGGCCAGCGCCAAGGCGGCCTGACGCTGCTCCCCCCGCCGCGACCCGCGTCCCCCCGCGCGGGTCGCGTGCGAAATCGTTCAGTTACGCGGGCTCCGCCCGCCCCCGCCAAGGGCCGCAAGGCCCTTGGATCCCATTGGGTGTCGGGCACGGACCGGCCTTTCAGCTTGGGCGCGGGTGTTGGCCGCGCGAAGGGCAAGGAAAGGGTTCCAAGGGCCTTGCGGCCCTTGGCGGGTGTGGGCGGAGCCCACTACCCCGAACCCCGCCTGCCCCTCAGGCGCCGACCTCGACCGGCTGGCGGCGGGCGCCCCAGGTGCCGGGTTCGGCCTCGAACCGGCCGGCCAGCGGGGCGCCGCAGCCAAGGCAGCGTCCCTCGGGCGACAGGCCCCATTCGGTCAGCAGGTAGCCGTCGCGGCCGATCAGGCGGGCGCCGCAGCTGGGGCACCAGCTGCTGCCGCCCTCGCGGTCGCGCACATTGCCGGTATAGACGTGGCGCAGCCCCTCGGCACGGGCGATGGCGCGGGCGCGGGCCAGCGTCGCCGGGTCGGTCGGCAGCCGGTCGGTCATCTTCCAGTCGGGATGGAACGCGGTGAAGTGCAGCGGCACCTCCGGCCCCAGTTCGGCGGCGATCCAGCCGGACAAGGCGGCGATCTCGGCCGGGGAATCGTTCTCGCCCGGGATCAGCAGGGTGGTGATCTCGACCCACACCTTGCTCTCATGCACCAGCCAGCGCAGCGTCTCCTTGACCGGTTCGAGCCGGGCCCCGCACAGGCGGCGATAGAACGTCTCCGAGAAGGATTTGAGGTCGATGTTGGCGGCGTCGATCCGGTCGAACAGGTCGGGCCGCGCCGCCTCGGTGACATAGCCGGCGCTGACCGCGACGGTGGCGATGCCGAGCCGGTGGCAGGCATCGGCGACGTCGGCGGCATATTCGAGGAACACCACCGGATCGTTGTAGGTGAAGGCGACCGAGCGGCAGCCCAGCCGGGCGGCGGATTCGGCGATCGCCTCGGGCGAGGCCGCCTCGCTCAGCCGCGCGCCGCCCCGCGCCCGCGAAATGTCCCAGTTCTGGCAGAAGCGGCAGACCAGATTGCAGCCGGTGGTGCCGAACGACAGCACCGCGCTGCCGGGCAGGAAATGGTACAGCGGCTTCTTCTCGATCGGGTCGATGCAGAAGCCCGAGGCGCGGCCGTAGCTGGTGGCGATCATCGCCCCGCCGCGATGGGCCCGGTTGGCGCAGGCCCCGGCCTGCCCCTCCTCCAGCACGCAGGCGCGCGGGCAAAGGTCGCATTCGATCTGGCCGTCATCCCGTTTGTGCCAGTACCGCGCCAGCATCGTCCCCATGGTCGCAATCCTTTCGCCCGGGTGGCATCGCCATTCGTATAAGAGTAGCATAAATCCGTCAGAAATGTGCCATGGAGGCTTGTCGTGACCGCGATCCGCGCCGCCGCCGTCGCCGGGCAGTTCTACCCCGCCGATCCCGAGGAGGTGCGCCGGGCGATCGCCGCCCTGCTCGCCGGGGCGCCCCCCGCCGCCGGGCCGGTGCCGAAGGCGATCGTGGTGCCGCATGCCGGCTGGGTCTATTCCGGGCCGACCGCCGCCGCCGCCTATGCCCGGCTGATCCCCGCCCGCGACCGCATCCGCCGGGTGGTGCTGGCCGGGCCGGCCCATCGCGTCGCCCTGCGCGGGCAGGCGCTGTCGGCCGCCGAGATCTGGGACTCACCGCTCGGGCCGGTCGCGCTCGACCAGGACGGCGCCCGCCGGCTGGCCGGGCGGCCGGGGCTCGGCTTCAGCGATCAGGCCCACCTCCAGGAACATGCCCTCGAGGTTCAGATCCCCTTCCTCCAGACCGTACTGGGCGACGGTTTCCGCCTGCTGCCGATCGTGGTCGGCGACACCGCCGCCGACAGCGTCGCCGCCACCTTCGACGCGGTGTGGGGCGGGCCGGAGACCCTGATCGTGGTTTCGACCGACCTGTCGCATTACCTTGAGTATCAGGCCTGCCGCCGTCACGACGCCGCCACCGCCGCCGCGATCGAACGGTTCGACGCCACCGCCCTCACCCTCGATTCCGACTCCGCCTGCGGCCGTATCCCGCTGGCCGGGCTGCTGCTGGCGGCCAAACGGCGCGGCCTCGCGATCGAACCGCTCGACCGCCGCAATTCCGGCGACACCGCCGGCAGCCGCGACCGCGTCGTCGGCTATGGCGCCTGGGCGCTGACCGAGCCCGAGGCCGGCGCCGAATCCGACGCCGACCGCGCCGCCGCCGCGATCCGCGCCGCCGGCCCCGCCTTGCTCGATCTGGCCTGGGGTTCGATCCGCCACGGCCTCGCCACCGGCCGCGCCGCCGCCCCGCCGCCGCCCGACCACCGCCCCGGGCCGCTCGGCGCCGCCGGGGCCGCCTTCGTCACCCTGACCCGCTTCGGCCAGTTGCGCGGCTGCATCGGCTCGCCCCAGGCGTGGCGCCCGCTGGCCGAGGACGTGGTCGACAATGCCTTCGCCGCCGCCTTCCGCGATTCCCGCTTCCCGCCGCTGGCCGATGGCGAACTGCCCGGCCTCGAACTGGCGATCTCGGTGCTGACCCCGCCCGAGCCGCTGCGCTTCACCGACGAAACCGACCTGCTGGGCCAGCTCCGCCCCCGCCGCGACGGGCTGATCATCGAGGATCAGGGCCACCGCGCCCTGTTCCTGCCGGTGGTGTGGGAACAATTGCCCGAGCCGCGCGCCTTCCTCGCCCACCTCAAGCTGAAGGCGGGGCTCGCCGCCGGCCACTGGCCGTCCGGCCTGCGCGCCAGCCGGTTCGAGGCGGTCGAGATCGGACACGAGAGATAGCGGCGCCCCCCGTCAGGGGAAGATCGAATCCAGCACCGCCGCGTAATGGAAGCAGGCGGCGGTGAGGACGAAGCCGTGCCAGATCGCGTTCTGGAACGGCAGCCGCGACCACAGATGGAACACCACCCCGAAGGTGTAGAACAGGCCGCCGGCCAGCAGCAGGATCAGCGCCGGCACCGGCAGCACGTCGATGATCCGGCCGATCACGACCAGACCGATCCAGCCGAGCGACAGATACAGCACCAGCGACAGTTTCTCGAACCGGTGCGGCCAGATCAGCTTCAGCGTCACCCCGACCAGGGCGACGCTCCACACCAGCGCCAGCAGGACGGTGCCGACGGTGCCGCCGATGCAGATCAGCGACAGCGGGGTGTAGGTGCCGGCGATCATCAGATAGATCGCGGCATGGTCGAACCGCCGCAGCAAGGCGCGCCAGCGCGGCGCCAGGGTCAGGTTGTAGGCGGCGGAAAAGCCGAAGCAGGCCACCAGCCCGCTGGCATAGACCGCGCTGCCGATGATCAGCCGGGCACCGCCGTCGGCGATGGCGAGATGCAGCAGCACCGCCGCCGCCACCAGCACCAGGATCACCCCCAGGGCGTGGATCACCCCATCGGTGATCCATTCGGCGAGACTGTACGGGTGACAGACCATCGCGACCTCCTCGGCGTCGGCGAAGACTTCGCTCCCAGCATAGCCGCAACCGCCGCCGCCGGAAAATAGCCCGTAAGCAGGCGGGCCGATGTGGGCTCCGCCCACCCCCGCCAAGGGCCGCAAGGCCCTTGGAACCCTTTGATGGTCGGGCACGGAACGGCCGGTCAGCTTGGGCGCGGGCGTTGGTCGCGCGAAGGGCAAGGAACGGGATCCAAGGGCCTTGCGGCCCTTGGCGGGTGCGGGCAGAGCCCGCGAAGGGTCTCCCACCCGATCACTTCAGCGCCGGCCGCCGAGGGCGCGTTGCAGGGCGTTGGCGTCGAGCACGACATCGGGCGACTCGAGTTTTCCATGCAGGCCGAGTCCGACCGGCGGCAGGCCGGCGCCGGCCGGGGCGAGGCGCAGCTGGGCCTCGACCCGCCGCGCCGCCAGTTCGACCGAACCGACCCCGCTGAGCCGGCCGCCCTCGGCCGCGAGCGTCAGGTCGCGGCTCGACAGGGTGCCGTGATCGGCCTTCAGCGTCGCCGACAGGGTGGTGAAGCGGGTGGTCCCGCCCCCGGCCAGTCCGCCGCCGAACAGGCCGGCGAGGTCGCGCCGCTCCAGTTTGGCGTTGGCGGCGGCGAGATCGAAGCCGCGAATCTCGCCGTCATGGACCTCGAACCGGGCCTCGCCGCCGAGGGTGGCGGCCAGGGTGGCGGCGCCCAGTCCGGCGGCGGCGAGACGGGCATGGCCGTCGAGCCGGCCCCCGGCCAGCGCCAGCCGCCCGGCCGACAGGCCGAGGCCGCCCGCGTCCAGCCCGGCCAAAGCGAGATCGACCTCGACCCCGTCGCGGCCGAACCGGCCCTTGCCCTCGACCGTGCCGCCGAGGCTGTGGGCGGCAAGGCGGTCGATCGTCACCGCGCCGTTGCCGGCGACGGTGAGATGGGCCGACAGCGGCGCCAGCGTCGCGTCGCGCAGCCGCAGCGCGGCGAGGTCGAGGTCGATCAGCGCGCTGGGCAGCCGGCCGAGCGGCTCGGCCTCGACCTTGCCGCGCGGCACCGCCGGCGGCACCGGCGGCAGCGCGTCGCCCGCCGCCGCGCCGCCGCC
>NZ_JBHUIY010000043.1:0-26645 GCF_042683125.1 Phaeospirillum tilakii | reverse complement strand
CGGGGAAGACGGGGCCGGCGCGGGCGCGACCGGACGCGCCGGCGGTTCGACCCGGGCCGAACGGACCGCATTTTCGAGCCGGTTGGCCATCGTGTCGGCCCGCTCGATCATGAATGCGAGATCATCACGCAAGGATTGCGCCTTCTCCACCCGGTCCTGCAAGGCCTGCCCCGCCTCTTCGGCTGCTTTTCGCAATTTGGGGATCGAGGATTCCGCCCGCAAGGTCGCTTCGTTGAATCCAAGGATGGTCCGCGCCAGATCGTCGCGGTTCTTGCGCAGCGCGGCCAGACGGGCGTTCAGTCGCGTCGCATAGGCGATGGTCGCGACCATCAGCACCGACACGACGATGTCGAGGAGCAGTTTCCAATCCACGCCCATCACCCCTTGTCGCGACGGCTGGTTTCATCGACGCGGATCGCGATGTGCTGCCCCTTGCGCCCCATCCGTCCCCGGAACATCCCCACCTGACCGCACCGCATCTCGATCGGCGAGTCCGGGGTGGCGTTCAGCATGTGTTTCGAACCCGGCTTCCAGGCCAGCACGTCGCGCAGGCTCATCACCTGCTCGTCGAGCACCGCCTCGAGTTCGACCTCGGTCTGCCACAGCTCCTCGGCAAGGTGGGTTTCCCAGATCGAGTCCCGGCCGAACTTTTCGCCCATGAACATCTGCAGCAGCAGCTCGCGCACCGGTTCGAGGGTGGCGTAGGGCAGCAGCAGTTCGAGGCGGCCGCCGCGATCCTCCATGTCGATGCGGAGCTTGGCGACGATCGCCGCGTTGCTCGGCCGCGAGATGGTGGCGAAGCGGGGGTTGGTCTCGAGCCGTTCGAAGCGGAAGGTCACCGGCGACAGCGGGTCGAACGCGGCCGACAGGTCGGACAGCACGACATGGACCATCCGCTCGACCAGATTGCGTTCGATCGTGGTGTAGGGCCGCCCCTCGATCCGCATCGCGGCGGTGCCGCGCCGGCCGCCCAGCAGCACATCGACGATCGAGTAGATCAGCGAGGAATCGACCGTCAGCAGGCCGAAATTGTCCCATTCCTCGGCCTTGAACACCGCCAGCATCGCCGGCAGCGGAATCGAATTGAGGTAATCGCCGAAACGCAGGCTGATGATGTTGTCGAGCGACACCTCGACATTGTCCGAGGTGAAGTTGCGCATCGAGGTCGACATCATGCGCACCAGCCGGTCGAACACCACCTCCAGCATCGGCAGGCGTTCGTAGGAGACCAGCGCGCTGTTGAGGATCGCCTGGATGCCCGACTTGTCGCCGGCCCCGGCCCCGTCCTCGTCGAACCCGAGCAGCGAGTCGATTTCGTCCTGGTTGAGCACGCGGGCGGCGTCGCGGGTCACCGCCTGGGTGGCCTCGCCGGTCTCCTCGCCGCCGCCGCCGCCCAGCATCGCTTCCCATTCCGCCGCGATCGCGTCGCCGCCGCCCTCGCCGCCGGCCTCGCCGCCGCCGGCCCCGGCGTCGTCGTCGGCCATCGCGGCCCATTCCTTCATCAGGGCCTCTTCGTCCTCGGCGTTGCGGCCCTGACCACCCTCGTCCTGATTCGCCATTGCTCGGACTTTCCCGATGACCGCTTGATGATGTGTCGCTGCCGGACGAACCGGCGACCGGTCACTGGACCAGCATTTCCTTGAACAGAACGTCGCTGACCCGGACCGGCTTGACCGCGGCGTTGACCCGGGTCAGCAGTTCCTCGCGCAGCATGTTCATCCCCGACGCGCCCTGAAGGTCCTCGATCCGCAGTTCGCGCAGATAGACCTGAAAATAATCGACGATGCGGGGCATCATCTGCTCGACCCGGGGCTGGTCGCCGACCGATTCGAGCTCCAGCGCCACCCGCAGCTTGAGATAGGCCGGCTTGCGCCCGGTGCTTTGCAGATTGACCAGCATTTCCGGCAGATCCATGAACGCCGCCGCCTGCACCGCCTTGGGCCCGCCGGAACCGGACGGGGCCGAGGCCGGCGCCTGCGCGGCGGCCGGCTCCTTCGAGCCCCCGAGCAGCGAGTCGAGCAGCCCGGAGAAATAGAGCCCGGCACCGCCACCGACCAGCAACAGCACCGGCAGGACGATCAGCAGGATCTTCTTGAGCTTGCCCTTGCCTTCGGACGTGTCGCCATCGCCTTCGGGCCCTTCGGACTCGTCGAAATCTTCTTCCAGATCTTCGGTCATCACTCTCGCTTCCGACTGAGGCGTGGATCGGATCGACACCGCGCCAGCGGGGTAGGGTCAGGCTAGCCCGCTGGCAGTTAAGATTAGGTTGCGCGCGCGGCGTGCCCGCCGCCGCCTCCGCCCGGCGGCGGCACGATAGCAATCCCGCCCCGGGGGCGGCAAGAACTGCCGGGCAACCCCTGCCCGTGCCACCGCCAAATTCATGGAATTTCAAAAATTTCCGCGCGGAACCGCCACTGGCACGTCCCATGCAAGGAGAGCGGCGTCGATGATTTCCGAGCGGATGGCACGGCCCCCATGCAGAATACTTCCTACATCGCTCTGTCCCGTCAGTCGACGTTGTGGCGTCAGCTCGACACGATCGCCAACAACCTCGCCAACGCCAACACCCCGGCCTACAAGAGCCAGGAGATGCTGTTCCGCGAGTATCTGGTCCAGACCCGCTCGACCGACCGGGCGCTGGGGGGCAAGCTGTCCTTCGTGCAGGACAACGCGGCGGTGCGCGACACCCGCGAGGGCGCGATCAGCCAGACCGGCAACCCGCTCGACTTCGCCATCCACGGCGACGGCTATTTCCAGATCGAGACCGAGGCCGGCATGCGCTATGGCCGCAACGGCCATTTCCGGCTCGACCAGACCGGGATGCTGGTCAATTCCGACGGCTACGCGGTGATGGACGATCGCGACCAGCCGATCATCTTCGCCCCCAACGAAACCCGGATCGAGGTGGCGAGCGACGGCACGGTCAGCACCGAGAACGGCCGCGTCGCCAAGCTCAAGGTGGTCAAGTTCGCCAACGACCAGGAAATGCGCCAGGTCGGCACCTCGCTCTACGAGACCACCCAGACCGCCGAAACCGTCGCCCGCCCCGAGATCCAGCAGGGCATGATGGAGAATTCCAACGTCGAGCCGGTGCTGGAGCTGACCCGGATGACCCAGGTGATGCGCCAGTACGAAGGCATCCAGAAGCTGATCGATAACGAGAGCGACCGCCAGACCAAGGCGATCGACGTTCTGTCCAACGGCAAGTCCTCTTCCTGACCGGTGCCGGTCGAAAGCTAGAGCAAGGAGTTTCACATGCGCTCGCTGAACATCGCCGCCACCGGCATGCAGGCCCAGCAGAACAATGTCGAGGTCATCTCGAACAACATCGCCAACATGAACACCACCGCCTATACCCGGCGGCGGCCGGAATTCACCGATCTGCTCTACCAGAACCTGCGCCGGGTCGGCTCGCAATCCTCGGACGCCAACACCATCGTCCCCACCGGCATCCAGATCGGCCTCGGCGTCAAGACCGCCGCCGTCTACCGCATCACCGAGCAGGGCAGCCTCGAGAGCACCGACAATTCGCTCGACGTGGCGATCCAGGGCCACGGCTATTTCCGCATCCAGCTGCCGTCGGGCGACACCGCCTACAGCCGCGACGGCGAGTTCCAGCTCTCCCCCACCGGCACCCTGGTCACCGCCGACGGCTATACCGTGCTGCCGCAGACCACCATCGACACCAAGGCCACCGCCGTCAGCATCAGCTCGACCGGCGTGGTGACCTACAAGCTCGACGGCCAGACCAACTACACCCAGGCCGGCCAGATCCAGCTGGCGCTCTTCGCCAACGACGCCGGGCTTGAAGCGCGCGGCGACAACCTCTTTTCGGAAACCCCCGCCTCGGGCCAGCCGACCATCGGCTATCCCGGCGACAACGGCTTCGGCACCGTGCTCCAGGGCTATGTCGAAACCTCCAACGTCAATGTCGTCACCGAACTCACCAACCTGATCAGCGCCCAGCGGGCTTATGAAATGAATTCGAAGGTGATCCAAGCCTCCGACCAGATGATGAGCACGCTGACCACGATGAAGTGACGAGGCTTGCCATGATCCGCCCCCGTCTGTCCCTTCTCGCCGTCCTGGCCCTTGGTCTGCCGCTGCTGGCCGGGCTGCCCGTCGCCGCCGGCTCGATCTCGGTCGAGGCGCTGCCGGCCGGCAAGGCCGCCCCGGTCCAGGCCCAGGCCCCGGCCCCGGCCGCCGCCGCCGAGAGCGACGCGCCGATGGTGGCGCTGCCGCCGCAGCTGAAGCCGGCGGTGTCGCTCGAAGGCGACGTGATCAAGCTGGGCGACCTGTGGGACAATGCCGGCGACAAGGCCCAGACCGTGCTGGCCCGCGCCCCCGAGCCGGGCAAGCGGCTGGTGCTGGAGGCCCGCTGGCTCGGTGCCGTCGCCAGCGCCTATGGCCTCGACTGGCGCCCGGTCACCTCGTTCGAGCGTTGCGTGGTCGAGCGCGCCGCCCGCGCCATCGATCTGCGCGAGATCGAGGCCCAGTTGCGCGACGCCCTGATCCAGGCCGGCGCCGCCCCGTCGAGCACGATCGAGCTGGCCAACCGCGCCGCCCTGCGGCTGATGGTCCCCACCACCGTCGAGCCGACCATCGCGGTGCGCGACCTCAATTACGACCCACGGATGAACCGTTTCAGCGCGGTGATCGAGGCCCCGGCCGATTCCCCCGCCGCCCAGCGGCTCAAGGTGTCGGGCGCGGTGTTCGCCTCGGCCCGCATCCCGGTGCTGACCCATGCGATGGGGCGCGGCGAGGTGATCACCGAGAACGACATCGACCTGCTCGACGTGCGCGAGGAACTGCTGCGGCGCGACATCGTCACCAACGCCCGGATGCTGGTCGGCCAGGAGCCCCGCAACGCGCTGCATGCCGGGTCGCCGATCCGGATCAGCGACCTGCAGAAGCCGGTGGTGGTCGGCCGCAACAGCGCGGTGACGATGACCATCCGCACCCCGCTGATGACCCTGACCGCCCAGGGCCGCGCCAACGAGGATGGCGGGGTCGGCGACGTGATCCGCATCACCAACGCCCAGAGCAAGCGGGTGGTCGATGCCCGCGTGGTCGGCCCCGGCGAGGTGGTGGTGGTGCCCCCGGGCCAGCGCGCCCAGGCCAACTAGAAAACGAGCGAGCATAGAGAAAGGCCGCCGCCATGACCGCCGCAAGCCCGCTGTCCCGCCTGCTCCGCCTCGGTCTCGCCGCCACCGCCCTGGTCGGATTGTCGGCCTGCAACCTGCTGACCCGGATGTCGGAGGTCGGCTCGGGCCCGGAAACCTCGCGGATCGAGAACCCGACCCAGAAGCAGGGCTACCAGCCGATCACCATGCCGATGCCCCAGCCGGTGGCGCCGCCCCAGGCCGCCAACTCGCTGTGGCGGCCGGGCGCCCGCGCCTTCTTCAAGGACCAGCGCGCCAAGGATGTCGGCGACATCCTGACCGTCGCGGTGTCGATCAACGAGAACGCCGACGTCGAAAGCGGCCTCGGCAACAGCCGGGTCGCCACCGAATCCGAGAAGATCCCGGCCCTGGCCGGGCTCGAGGCCACCCTGACCAAGGTGCTGCCCGCCGGCGCCGATCCCGCCAACCTCGCCAGCCTTTCCAGTTCCTCGACCGTCACCAATGCCGGCAAGACCACCCGGACGGAAAAGATCTCGATGAACCTTGCCGCGACGATCACCCAGGTGCTGCCCAACGGCAATCTGGTGATCTCCGGCCGCCAGGAATTCCGGGTCAATTACGAGATGCGCGAGCTGTCGATCCAGGGGATCATCCGCCCGGAGGACATCAGTTCCTCCAACAGCATCTCCTCGGAAAAAATTGCCGAGGCCCGAATCTATTACGGCGGGCGCGGCATGGTCAGCGATCTGGCCCAGCCGCGTTGGGGCCAGCAGATCTACGACATCGTCTTCCCGTTCTGACCGGGCGGGCGGCCCCGCCGCCCGGCCCTATCCCAACCCCAGTTCGGGCAGCGCGGCCCGGGCGATCCCCGCCCCGGCCAGCGCCTCGGCCACCGCCCGGGCCAGCGCCACCGCGTCGGCGCCGTCGCCATGCAGGCACAGCGTGTCGATCCGGGTCGGAATCCGTTTCCCCCCCCGCGTCACCACCGCCTGATCGCGCACCATCGCCACCGCCCGCGCCGCCGCCTCGGCCGGATCGGCGATCACCGCCCCGGGCTGGTCGCGCGGGCTGAGCGAAGCGTCGGCCTCGTAGCCGCGGTCGCAGAAGCCTTCCGCCGCCAGCACCACCCCGGCGGCCTCGGCCGCCGCCGCCAGCGCCGACCCGGCCGGCGCCACCAGGATCAGCCCCCGGTCGAGCCCGGCCACCGCCCCCACCAGGGCCTCGGCCAGCGCCGGATCGGCCGCCGCCATGTTATAGAGCGCGCCGTGCGGCTTGACGTGGGTCACCCGCTGCCCGGCCAGCACGCAGATCGCCTGCAACGCCCCAACCTGATAGGCGATCAGCGCCGGGATCTCGCCCGGGCTGATCGCGACCTTGCGCCGGCCGAAGCCGAGCAAGTCGGCGAAGCCGGGATGGGCACCGAGGCTGACCCCCGCCGCCGCCACCTGCCGCACCGCCCGGCTCATCGTCTCCGGGTCGCCGGCGTGGAAACCGCAGGCCAGGCTGGCCGAATCGATCCATGGCAGCAGCGCGGCATCGTCCCCCATCCGCCACGGCCCGAACCCCTCGCCCAGATCGGCGTTAAGCGCGACACGCATCATCCCTCTCCTTTCGCGGGCTCCGCCCGCACCCGCCAGGGGCCGGGGGCCCCTGGACCCCCTTGGGGAGGTCCAGGAACCTCAGGTTCCTGGCGGGTGTGGGCAGAGCCCACCTCTAGCCTTCGTCCTTGCGCTGGCGCAGGCGGTCCCAATAGGCCAGCCGCTTGACGATCTCGCGCTCGAAGCCGCGTTCGACCGGGCGGTAGAAGCGTTGGCGCTCCATCCCGTCGGGGAAGTAGTTCTGGCCGGAAAAGCCCTCGGCGGTGTCGTGGTCGTACTGGTAGCCGGCGCCGTAGCCGAGTTGTTTCATCAGTTTGGTCGGGGCGTTGAGGATATGGGACGGCGGCATCAGCGAGGCGCTGTCGCGGGCGCAGCGCGTCGCCGCGCCATAGGCCTTGTAGGCGGCATTCGATTTGGGCGCGGTGCCGAGATAGATCACCAGTTGCGCCAGCGCCAGTTCGCCTTCCGGGCTGCCGAGGCGTTCGTAGACGTCCCAGGCGGCCAGCGCCTGCACCACCGCGTTGGGGTCGGCCAGGCCGACATCCTCGACCGCGAAGCGGGTCAGCCGGCGGGCGAGGTAGAGCGGGTCCTCGCCGCCGGCCAGCATCCGCGCCATCCAGTACAAGGCGGCGTCGGTGTCGGAGCCGCGCAGGCTCTTGTGCAGCGCGCTGATCAGGTTGTAATGGCCCTCGCGGTCCTTGTCGTAGGCCGGGGCGCGGCGGGTGATGGCGCGGGCGAGGCCGGCGGAATCGAGCAAGGGCTCGGGCGGCAGCACCGCCAGATCCTCGACCAGATTGAGCAGGTAGCGGCCATCGCCGTCGGCGGTAGCCTTCAGCGCGGCGCGGGCGTCGGGATCAAGCGGCAGCGGGCGGCCAAGGGTTTCCTCGGCCCGGCTCAGCAGCAGATCGAGCGCCGCCTCGTCGAGCCGGTGCAGCACCAGCACCTGCATCCGCGACAGCAACGCCCCGTTCAGCTCGAACGAGGGGTTTTCGGTGGTGGCGCCGACCAGCACCACCGTCCCGTCCTCGACATAGGGCAGGAAACCGTCCTGCTGGGCGCGGTTGAAGCGGTGGATCTCATCGACGAACAGCAGGGTGCCCTGCCCCATCGCCCGGCGCTGGCGCGCCGCCTCGAACACCTTGCGCAGATCGGCGACACCGGAGAACACCGCCGACAGCGGCTCGAAGGCGAGGCCGACCCGCTCGGCCAGCAGGCGGGCGATGGTGGTCTTGCCGCAGCCGGGCGGCCCCCACAGGATCACCGAGGCCATCCGCCCCGCCGCCAGCATCCGCCCGAGCGGGGCGTCGGCCGCCAAAAGGTGGTCCTGCCCGACCACCTGATCGAGCGCGCCGGGGCGCAGCTTTTCCGCCAGCGGCACCCCGACCTTGGCGTCGAACAGGCCGGGGCCCTTGCTCATCCCTCGATCACCTGGGTCATGGTCTGGCCGTTGCGGTTGATGGTCAGGCTCCAGCGCGGCCGCGTGCCCTCCAGCAGGCGGCGGGCCTCGGCGACGCTGGCCACCGGGCGGTCGTTGATCCTGAGCACCAGATCGCCCGGCTGCAACCCCAGCCGCTGCGCCACCGAGCCGCGCCGGATCTCCAGCACCATCACCCCGCTGGCCGAGGCATCGAGCCCGAGTTCGTCGGCCAGGGCCGGGTTGAGGTTGACCAGGGTGGCGCCGGCGAATGGGTTGCGGCCGGCGATCTCGGCCGGATCGCGCGGCGGATCCTCGGGCGGCGCGCTCAGCCGCAGCGTCACCGTCCGCTCGGCGCCGTCGCGCAGCACCGTCAGCCGCGCCTCGCCGCCCAGGTCGAGGGTGGCGAGGCGGAAGCGCAGCCCATCGGGATCGTCCACCTCGCGGCCATTGACCGCCACCACCACGTCGCCCTCGCGCAATCCGGCCCGCGCCGCCGGCGACTCGCCGCGCACCGCGCTGATCAGCGCCCCGGCCGGCCGGCCCAGCCGCAGCGCCTGGGCGAGGTCGGCGGTGACCGGCTGGGTGGCGGCGCCCAGCCACGGCCGCACCACCTTGCCGCTCTTGCTGAGCCCGGCCACCACGCTGCGCACCAGCGCCGCCGGGATGGCGAAGCCGATCCCGTTCGAGCCGCCGTCGCGCGAATAGATCGCCGAATTGATCCCGATCAGCCGGCCGTCCATGTCCACCAGCGCGCCGCCGGAATTGCCGGGATTGATCGAGGCGTCGGTCTGGATGAACGAACGCACGTCGGAACCGCCGATGTTGGTCCGCGCCAGCGCCGAGACGATGCCCTGGGTCACCGTCTGCCCCACCCCGAACGGATTGCCGATCGCCAGCACCAGATCGCCGACCTCGACCCGGTCGGAATCCCCCAGCGGCAGGGTGGGAAAGGTCTCGCCCTTGGCCGAAAGCTTCAGCACGGCAAGGTCGGTGCGCTCGTCGCTGCCGATCACGCTGGCCTCGAACTCGCGGCGGTCGGACAGCACCACCGTCACCTCGTCGGCGTCCTTGACCACATGCTGGTTGGTCACCACCGTGCCGTCGGCGCCGATCAGCACCCCCGAGCCGAGCGAACGCTGCACCCGGTCCTGGGCCAGTCCGGGGATGTCGCCGAAGAAGCGGCGGAACACCGGGTCGGCGAACATCGGCGAGGCGGCGGCGTGGATCACCCGCTTGGTGTAGATGTTGACCACCGCCGGGGCGACCTGACGCACCACCGGGGCGAAGCTCAGCCGGATCTGCTCGCGCGATTGCGGCACCAGCGTCTCCGCCGCCGGCGCGGCGCCGGCACAGAGCAGGGTCAGCAGCAGAACGGCAACGACAGGACTTCTCATCGGAGCGCATTCCTTCGGTTGGAGCGGCGCGGGACGCGGCCGGGCCGATTGAACCCCGTTTGCCGCATCCTCCGCAAGGCGGGGAAAATATGCGGTCGCCGGCCGCCCGCGCCAAGTCCCGCCGCGTCGCGCGGCTGGCGCCGGGGGAGACGCGGTGGTATAGGACGAAGACTTTCCGTCGAAAGTCGCCGAAGCAAAGACCGTCACGGGCGAGGGGCGCATGCGAACAAAGACCGAATCGGTCGCCACGGCCATTTGGGCATCCTTTTGCCGCCACGGCGGCGGTTACTGGCGCTCGATCAACGTCCCGGCCCGGTTCCGCCGCCAGATCCCGCCCCGGATCGGCTGTTTTCTTGCCGCGTTGATGCTCGTTGTCCTGGCAATGCCGCTGCCGGCCGGGGCCGGCGATCCGGCCCGGCCCAACGGACAGGCGCTGGCCGGGCTGACCGAGGGCGGCGGACGGATCGGCGCGGTGCTGGGCACCCTGTTCGTGCCCTATCTGCAACAGGCCCATCCCCACGCCGCGCTGACCCAGCTCAACACCAACGCCGATCTGGTGGTGGCGCTGAAATCGGGCAAGCTCGACGCGGCGGTGTTCGATTCGATCTCGGCCGAAGTGCTGCTGAAGACCAACCCCGATCTCGCCGTGCTCGACCGCGATTTCCTGGTCTATCCGCTCGGGATCGGCTTCGGGCAGAACCGGGCCGACCTGCGCGCCCGCTTCGACCGCTTCCTCGACCGCATCCGCGCCGACGGACGCTACGCCGCGATCCACCGCCGCTGGTTCATCGACGATCCCGAACAGGCGGTGATGCCCGACGACCGGCCCGCCGCCCCGACCGAGCGCGCCGTGCTGGGGGTCGCGATCGGCGACATGCCCTATGTGGCGATGCAGAACGGACGCTATGTCGGCTTCGACATCGAGATCCTGCGCCGCTTCGCCGCCGACGAAAACATCGCGCTGGAGATCCAGGCGCTCGATTTCGGCGCGCTGATCCCGGCGCTGAAGTCCGGCAAGCTCGACATGATCGCCGACGGGCTGGCGATCACCGAGGAACGGCGCAAGGCGATCGATTTCTCCGCCCCCTACGGCGAGGGCCGCGCCGTCGCCCTGACCCTCAAATCCCGCCTCGGCGCCGGGGCCGCGCCGACCGAGCCGGGGGCCGGCTGGACCCGCTTCACCGACCTCGCCCACGCCCGCATCGCGGTGATCGAGGGCACCGCCCAGGACATCTTCGTCACCAAGACCCTGCCCGAGGCGACGATCGTCCGCTTCAACAGCAAGGCCGATTACGCCCTGGCCCTGCGCACCGGCAAGGTCGAGGCCGGGTTGCAGAACGAGATGGGCAACGAGGCGATCCTGGCCGAGAATCCCGACCTCGCCGTGCTGGACAACGATTTCCTCAACACCCATGTCGGCGCCGCCTTCCGCAAGGGCGACGGCGCCCTGGTCGACCGCTTCAACGCCTTCCTCGCCGCCAGCGAGGCCGACGGCAGCCTCGCCGCGATCAAGGCGCGCTGGCTGCAAGGCGACGCCCGCAAGGCGACGATGCCCGACCTGCCCACCGCCGACGGGCCGGTGCTGCGGGTCGGCACCGCCCCGGTGGTCGCCCTGCCCTTCGTCGCGGTGGCCAACGGCCGCTATATCGGCTTCGACATGGAACTGGTGGCGCGCTTCGCCGCGCTTGAGGGGCGGCGGCTGGAGATCGTGCCGCTCGAATTCACCTCGCTGATCGCCGCGCTTGCCGCCGGCAAGATCGACATGATCGTCTCCAACCTGTCGATCACCCCGGAACGGGCCCTGCGGGTCGATTTTTCCCGCCCCTATTTCGACGAGCGCACCGTGGCGGTGGTCGCGCGGCGCAACCTCGCCGCCAGCCACCCCGCCGCCACCGCCGCGCCGCCGGCCGTCACCGAACCGGCGCGGCCGACCGACTGGCGGACGATGCTGGAGGACAGCCTGCACGCCAATTTCGTCACCGAGCAGCGCTGGAAGCTGATCCTCGACGGGCTGGGGGCGACGGTGGTGATCTCGGTCGCCGCCACCCTGTTCGGCACCCTGCTGGGGGCGGGGGTCTGCTATCTGCGGATGTCGGCGCGGCGGCCGCTGCGGGCGATCGGCATCGGCTATATCGGGCTGGTGCGCGGCCTGCCGGTGCTGCTGCTGCTGATGCTGATCTTCTACGTGGTGTTCGCGGCAGTGAACATCGATCCGCTGCTGGTGGCGGTGGTGGCGTTCGGGATGAACTTCGCCGCCTATGTCTCCGAGATGTTCCGCACCGGGATCGAGGGGATCGAGCGCGGCCAGACCGAGGCCGGGCTGGCGATGGGCTTCACCCGGGCCGAGACCTTCCTGCGCATCGTGCTGCCGCAGGCCACCCGCCGCGTCCTGCCGGTCTATCGCGGCGAGTTCATCTCGCTGGTCAAGATGACCTCGATCGTCGGCTATATCGGGGTGCAGGACCTGACCAAGGCCGGCGACATCATCCGCAGCCGCACCTTCGAGGCGTTCTTCCCGCTGCTGATGGTGGCGGCGATCTATTTCCTGATCATCTGGGTGCTCGGCCTCGCCCTCGACCACATCGACCGGCGGACCGATCCGAGGCAGCGTCAGGCGAAGGGAGCACGGGCATGATCCGGGTCGAAGGCCTCACCAAACGCTATGGCGCGACCACCGTGCTGGACGGCATCGACGCCGAGATCGCCAGGGGCGAGGTGATCTCGATCATCGGCCCGTCCGGCACCGGCAAGAGCACCTTCCTGCGCTGCCTCAACCTGCTGGAACAGCCGAGCGGCGGCCGGATCGAGATCGACGGCCAGGACATCCTCGCCCCCGGCGCCGACGTGCCGCGCCTGCGCCAGCGGATGGGGATGGTGTTCCAGTCCTTCAACCTGTTCCCCCACCTCACCGTGCTGGAGAACCTGACCATCGGCCCGATCCGGCTGCGCGGCCGGACCAAGGCCGAGGCCGAGGCGCGCGGGCTTGACCTGCTGAAGACGGTCGGGCTGGCGGAAAAGGCCGATTCCTTCCCCGACCAGCTGTCCGGCGGGCAGAAGCAGCGCGTCGCCATCGCCCGCTGCCTGTCGATGGAACCCGAGATCATCCTGTTCGACGAGCCGACCTCGGCGCTCGACCCGACGATGGTGTCGGAGGTGCTGGCGGTAATCCGCCGCCTCGCCAAGCAGGGGATGACGATGGCGATCGTCACCCACGAGATGGATTTCGCCCGCGATGTGTCGTCGCGGGTGTTCTACATGGACCAGGGCACGATCTACGAGGCCGGCACCCCCGAGCAGATCTTCGGCGATCCCCAGCGCGACCGCACCCGCGACTTCATCAACAAGGTGCGCAGCGTCACCGCCCACCTCGCCAGCGCCGATTTCGACCTCTACGCGCTGTTCGGCCAGATCAACGGCTTCTGCGAAAAACACCTGCTGCCGGCCAAGATCGCACACCGGCTTGAATTGCTGACCGAGGAGGTGCTGGCGCTGCACGTCGCCCGCCCCGGCCCGGTCGATCTCGATCTGGCGATCGCCTATTCGGAAAAGAGCCAGGAGATCGAAATCCGCCTCGACAGCCCGGGCGAGCCGGGCGACCCGCTGGCCGACGACCCCAGCGACGGATTGGGCCTCGCCATCATCCGCCGCTACGCCGAAATCCTGCCCTGCCACCGGGTCGGCGACCGCAACCGCGTCACCCTGCGCGTCGCCAAGGCGTAAAGTTGGGCAGGGCTGCCGCCCCGCCACCCCGCTTGGGGAGCAAAGCTCCCCAAGCCCCTCATTTTTTCGTTTCCTTGCCGGAGGGCCAAATAATGAAAGGCGTTGGGAAAAGTTTTTACTCTGACACCGCGCCGCCCTGCCGACAGATGCGGCAGATCATCTTAAGATAAAATCACACGATGGCAGTTTCATCGAAAGAACCAATGAATACGATAGAAATTGACGCATCATCCTGGAGAGACGTTCTTGATTTCTATAACGCCATTCTGGCCGCGTTAGGCGCACCGGAGTGGCATGGGAAAAACGCAAACGCTCTGATTGATTCCGTGGTGTATGGGGGCATAAACAAGGTTGGCTGCCCTCTTCTTATAAAAATCTACAATATCAACAACAAAGAATACAGCATCATCGCCGAAATTGAGCTATTAAAAAATAACCTTTCAAAACATACAGCACATTTAATAAAGACTCATGGGCGAGAAGTCAGCGCAAAAATTGAAATAATTGCGTGAAAACCGCTCGGAAGCGGGCGGCAAAGATCGAGTCCGCGCCATAACTTTTTCTCAGAAAAACAAAAGGGGGTCCGGGGCATCGCCCCGGGTGGGGTGCGGGGCGGCAGCCCCGCCCGACCGCGCCGCCAACAAAAAAACCCCCGCCCTGGCGCACCAGGACGGGGGTTTCTTGTTTCACAGGCTCACTCGGCCGGCGGCGGCGCGTCGGGCGCGGCGGCCTCGCCCGGCAGGGCCGGCGGCAGCTCGCCGCCTTCCTCGTCCGGCGGCACCACCGCCATCTCGCGGTCGCGCTTGGCGGCGATTTCGCGCAGCCGGT
Organism: Phaeospirillum tilakii; assembly: GCF_042683125.1. Lineage (NCBI taxonomy): Bacteria > Pseudomonadati > Pseudomonadota > Alphaproteobacteria > Rhodospirillales > Rhodospirillaceae > Phaeospirillum > Phaeospirillum tilakii. The sequence goes on along the minus strand of NZ_JBHUIY010000043.1, from coordinate 12,565 downwards.
TCATCACCGCGCCGGTCCCGGCGGGGATCAGGCGGCCGACGATGACGTTTTCCTTCAACCCGTTGAGGGTATCGACCTTGCCGGACACCGCCGCCTCGGTGAGGACGCGGGTGGTTTCCTGGAACGAGGCCGCCGAGATGAAGGAATGGGTCTGCAACGACGCCTTGGTGATGCCCTGCAACACCGGAGTCCCCGAGGCCGGGCGGCCGCCTTCGCGGATCGCCTTGTGGTTCTCGATGTCGAACTCGCTGCGATCGACCTGTTCGCCGACCAGCAGGGTGGTGTCGCCGGGCTCGGTGATCTCGACCTTCTGCAACATCTGGCGAACGATCACCTCGATGTGCTTGTCGTTGATCTTCACGCCCTGGAGACGATAGACCTCCTGGATTTCGTTGATCAGGTACTGCGCCAGCGCCTCGACGCCCAACACCTTGAGGATGTCGTGCGGCACCGGGTTGCCGTCCATCAGCGGGTCGCCGCGGCGGACATAGTCGCCTTCCTGCACCGAGATGTGCTTGCCCTTCGGGATCAGGTATTCGACCGGATCGCCATCCTCGGGCACCACCAGGATGCGGCGCTTCGACTTGTAATCCTTGCCGAATTCGACCCGACCGTCGAGGTCGGCGATGATGGCGTGATCCTTCGGCTTGCGCGCCTCGAACAGCTCGGCCACCCGCGGCAGACCGCCGGTGATGTCACGGGTCTTCGAGGATTCACGCGGGATACGCGCCAGCACGTCGCCGGCATTGACCTTGGTGCCGTTCTCGACCGACAGGATCGCGTCGACCGACATGAAGTAGCGGGCTTCCAGGCCGTTCGACAGCAACAGTTCCTCGCCCCGCTCGTCGCGCAGGGTGACGCGGGGACGCAGGTCGGCGCCGCGCGGCTGCTGCTTCCAGTCGATCACCACTTTGCTGGCGATGCCGGTGGCCTCGTCGACCACCTCGCGCATCGACAGACCCTCGATCAGGTCGACGTAATGGACCACGCCCGACCGCTCGGTGATGATCGGCAGGGTGTAGGGATCCCACTCGGCCAGCTTGGTCCCCTTCGGCACCGACTGGCCGTCCTCGACCAGCAGCTTGGCGCCGTAGGGCACGCGGTGACGGGCGCGTTCGCGGTGGTTGGCGTCGAACAGCGCCACTTCGCAGTTGCGGCTCATCACGATGTTGGCGCCGGTCGAATTGGCCACCACGTTGCGGTTGATCACCTGGACGGTGGCGTCGAGCGAGGATTCGATGCTCGACTGCTCGGCACCGCGCTGGGCCGCGCCGCCGATATGGAAGGTCCGCATGGTGAGCTGGGTGCCCGGCTCGCCGATCGACTGGGCGGCGATCACGCCGACCGCCTCGCCGACATTGACCTTGGTGCCCCGGGCCAGATCGCGGCCGTAGCAGGCGCCGCAGACGCCCTCTTCCGAGTCGCAGGTCAGCACCGAGCGGATGGTGACGGTCTCGATCCCGGCCGCCTCGATCTGCTCGACCTCGGTTTCCTGGATCATCCCGGCGGCCGGCACGATCACCTCGTTGGTGACGGGGTGGACGATGTCGCGGGCGGCGGAACGGCCGAGGATGCGGTCGCCGAGCGAGGCGATCACCTCGCCGCCCTCGATCACCGCCGAGACGGTCAGACCGTTGGTGGTGCCGCAATCATCCTCGCAGATGATCGCGTCCTGGGCGACGTCGACCAGACGACGGGTCAGGTAGCCCGAGTTCGCGGTCTTCAGCGCGGTGTCGGCCAGACCCTTACGGGCGCCGTGGGTGGAGTTGAAGTACTCCAGCACGGTCAGGCCTTCCTTGAAGTTCGAGATGATCGGGGTCTCGATGATCTCGCCCGACGGCTTGGCCATCAGGCCGCGCATGCCGGCGAGCTGCTTCATCTGCGCCGCCGAACCACGGGCGCCGGAATGGGCCATCATATAGATCGAGTTGATCGGCTTGCCCGGCAGACGGCTGGAGATCTGCTTCATCATCGCGTCGGCGACGTCGTCGGTGCACTTCGACCAGGCGTCGACCACCTTGTTGTACTTTTCGCCCTGGGTGATCAGGCCGTCCTGGTACTGCTGCTCGTATTCCTTGACCTTTTCCTCGGTCTCGCCGACCAGCTTTTCCTTTTCCGGCGGGATGACGAGGTCGTCCTTGCCGAAGGAGATGCCGGCCTTGAAGGCGTTGGAATAGCCGAGCCCCATGATGCGGTCGGCGAAGATCACCGTCTCTTTCTGACCGCAATGACGGTAGACCACGTCGATGACGTTCTGGATCTCCTTCTTGGTGAGAAGGCGATTGATCAGCGAGAACGGCACGTTCTTGTTCTTGGGCAGGATCACCGACAGCATCATCCGGCCCGGGGTGGTGTCCACCAGGGTGGTGATCGGGTTGCCCTCGCTATCGACGGTGTCGTAGCGGGCCTTGATCCGGGTGTGCAGGGTGATGGTCTTGGCCGACAGCGCCTGCTCGATCTCGGCCATGGTGACGAACACCGGGACGCGATAGAGGATGGCGCGGCCGTCCTTGACCGCCGCCTCGGCTTCCTCGGTGGTGGCGAAGGTCAGGGCCACGCCGGGATTGGCGACGTTGAACAGACGGAGATGGCCGCCGGCCAGACCGGCCTCCAGCGCGTCGCGCGACGAGACGGTGACGCGGCGATGGACCGAGACCTCACGCCGGGCGATCCGCTCGAGCAGGGCGTCGGCGTCGGTGGTGTCGAGCGCCGCCAGCGGATCGGTCGGGCAGTAGAGCAGGATGGTGTTGGCCGCCAGCGCCGCCCGCAGCTCGTCGGCGGTGCGGATCTGCAACGCCTGGCCGGGGACCTCGTCGCGCTCCATCGTGATGTAGTAGATGCCGAGCACGATGTCCTGCGAGGGGACGATGATCGGCTTGCCGTTGGCGGGCGACAGGATGTTGTTGGTCGACATCATCAGCACGCGCGCCTCGAGCTGGGCTTCCAGCGAGAGGGGGACGTGGACCGCCATCTGGTCGCCGTCGAAGTCGGCGTTGAAGGCGGTGCAGACCAGCGGATGGAGCTGGATCGCCTTGCCTTCGATCAGGGTCGGCTCGAACGCCTGGATGCCGAGGCGGTGCAGGGTCGGCGCGCGGTTGAGGAACACCGGATGCTCGCGGATCACCTCTTCGAGGATGTCCCACACCTCGGGCCGTTCCTTCTCGACCATCCGCTTGGCGGCCTTGATGGTGGTGGCCATGCCGTACAGTTCGAGCTTGGAATAGACGAACGGCTTGAACAGTTCGAGCGCCATCTTTTTCGGCAACCCGCACTGATGCAGCTTCAGTTCGGGGCCGACCACGATCACCGAACGGCCGGAATAATCGACGCGCTTGCCGAGCAGGTTCTGACGGAAGCGGCCCTGCTTGCCCTTCAGCATGTCGCTGAGCGACTTCAGCGGCCGCTTGTTGGCGCCGGTGATGGCGCGGCCACGGCGGCCATTGTCGAACAGGGCGTCGACCGCCTCCTGCAACATGCGCTTTTCGTTGCGCACGATGATCTCGGGGGCGCGCAGCTCGATCAGCCGCTTCAGACGGTTGTTGCGGTTGATGACGCGGCGGTAGAGGTCATTGAGGTCGGAGGTGGCGAAGCGGCCGCCATCGAGCGGGACCAGCGGGCGCAGTTCCGGCGGGATCACCGGAATCACTTCCAGGATCATCCATTCCGGACGCGAGCCGGATTCGAGGAAGGCCTCGACCAGCTTCATCCGCTTGACCAGCTTCTTGCGCTTGGCCTCGGAGGTGGTCTCCTTGAGGTCGATCTTGAGCTGGGCGCGGTCGGCCTCGAGGTCGATCGCCGACAGCATGTCGCGGATCGCCTCGGCGCCGATCTTGGCGGTGAAGGCGTCCTCGCCATATTCATCGACCGCGTTCATGTACTGCTCTTCGGTGAGCAGCTCGCGCAGCTTGAGCGGGGTCAGGCCGGGTTCGACCACGACGTAATTCTCGAAATAGAGAATCCGCTCGAGGTCCTTCAGGGTCATGTCGCACAGCAGGCCGATGCGCGACGGCAGCGACTTCAGGAACCAGATGTGGGCGACCGGGCTGGCCAGCTCGATGTGGCCCATCCGCTCGCGCCGCACCTTGGCCAGGGTGACCTCGACGCCGCACTTCTCGCAGATGATGCCGCGATACTTCATCCGCTTGTACTTGCCGCACAGGCACTCGTAGTCCTTGATCGGCCCGAAGATGCGGGCGCAGAACAGGCCGTCGCGCTCCGGCTTGAAGGTGCGGTAGTTGATGGTCTCGGGCTTCTTGATCTCGCCGTAGGACCACGAGCGGATCCGCTCGGGGCTGGCGATGGAAATCCGGATCTGGTCGAACGAGGGGGTGGAGCCCGCCTGACCGAAGATCTTCATAAGTTCATTCATCGACATGCTCCCGTGTGACCTTGTCGGGGGGTGGCGGCAGCGCGCGAAGCGCGCCGCCACAGGTCAGACCTTTTAGAAATCCCGCTGGGTGAGTTCGACGTTGAGGCCAAGGGAGCGCAATTCCTTGACCAGCACGTTGAACGATTCCGGGATGCCTGCCTCGAAGGTGTCGTCGCCGCGCACGATCGCCTCGTACACCTTGGTGCGGCCGGACACGTCGTCCGACTTCACCGTCAGCATTTCCTGCAGGGTGTACGCGGCACCGTAGGCTTCGAGCGCCCACACTTCCATTTCACCGAAGCGCTGGCCGCCGAACTGCGCCTTGCCGCCCAGCGGCTGCTGGGTGACCAGCGAGTACGGACCGATCGAACGGGCGTGGATCTTGTCGTCGACCAGGTGGTGCAGCTTCAGCATGTAGATGTAGCCGACGGTGACCTGACGATCGAACGGCTCGCCGGTGCGGCCGTCGATCAGGGTGACCTGACCGGAGGGCGAACGGTTGGCCTTGGTCAGCATCGCGCAGATGTCGCTTTCGCGGGCGCCGTCGAACACCGGGGTGGCGATCGGCACGCCCGGGGTCAGGTTGGTCGCCAGCTCGACGATCTCGGCATCGCCCAGGTCGGCAATTTCCTCGCCGAAGATGGTCTCGCCGTAGACGTCCTTCAGCTTGTCGCGCATGTCGGTCAGCGCGGCGGTCTGCCGCTTGACCTGATCCAGCACCGCCCCGATCTGCTCGCCCAGGCCGGCACAGGCCCAGCCGAGGTGGGTTTCGAGGATCTGCCCGACATTCATGCGCGACGGCACGCCGAGGGGGTTCAGCACCAGATCGACCTGACGCCCGTCCTCGAGATACGGCATGTCCTCGAGCGGCATGATGCGCGACACGACACCCTTGTTGCCGTGACGGCCGGCCATCTTGTCGCCCGGCTGGAGCTTGCGCTTCACCGCGACGAACACCTTGACCATCTTCATCACGCCGGGCGGCAGTTCGTCGCCGCGCTGGAGCTTCTCGACCTTGTTCTCGAACCGCTCCTGCAACTTCTCGACCTGCTGGTCGAAGGCGCGCTTGAGCTGTTCGACCTCGCTCATCACCGCGTCGTCGTCGATGGCGATCGCCCGCCACGCGCTGGGATGCAGCGCGTCGAGCACCTCGTCGTTCAGCACCACCCCGGCGCGGACGCCGCGCGGGCCGGTGACCACCTTGTGGCCGACGATCTGCTGCTTGAGACGGACGAAGAACGAGCGTTCGAGAATGGCGCGTTCGTCGTCGCGGTCCTTGGCCAGACGTTCGATTTCCGCCCGCTCGATCGCCAGGGCGCGCTCGTCCTTCTCGACGCCACGGCGGGAGAAGACCCGGACCTCGACGATGGTGCCGGCGACGCCCGGGGGCAGCCGCAGCGAGGTGTCGCGCACGTCCGAGGCCTTTTCGCCGAAGATCGCCCGCAGCAGCTTCTCTTCCGGGGTCATCGGGCTTTCGCCCTTCGGCGTGACCTTGCCGACCAGGATGTCGCCCGGCTTGACCTCGGCGCCGATATAGACGATGCCGGCCTCGTCGAGGTTCTTCAGCGCCTCTTCACCGACGTTCGGGATGTCGCGGGTGATTTCTTCCTGGCCCAGCTTGGTGTCGCGGGCCATCACCTCGAATTCCTCGATATGGATCGAGGTGAACACGTCGTCGCGGACGATGCGTTCCGAGATCAGGATCGAGTCTTCGAAGTTGTAGCCGTTCCACGGCATGAAGGCGACCAGCACGTTGCGGCCCAGCGCCAGCTCACCCAACTGGGTCGAGGGGCCGTCGGCGATGATGTCGCCCTTCTGGATCAGGTCGCCGACCTTCACCAGCGGCCGCTGGGTGATGCAGGTGTTCTGGTTGGACCGCTGGAACTTCAGCAGGTTGTAGATATCGACGCCCGAGGCGGTGGCCGAGGTTTCCTCGGTGGCCCGGATCACCACACGGGTGGCATCGACCTGATCGACGATGCCGGTACGCCGGGCGGTGATCGCCGCGCCGGAATCACGCGCCACCGCCTGTTCCATGCCGGTGCCGACCAGCGGCGCCTCGGCGCGGATCAGCGGCACCGCCTGACGCTGCATGTTCGAGCCCATCAGGGCGCGGTTGGCGTCGTCGTTTTCCAGGAACGGGATCAGCGCGGCGGCAACCGACACCAGCTGCTTGGGGCTGACGTCGATCAGGTTGATTTCGGACGGCGGCACCATCACGAATTCGCCGGCGCGACGGCACGACACCAGATCGCTGACGAAGCGGTTGTCGGCGTCGAGTTCGGAATTGGCCTGGGCGACGGTGTAGCGCCCTTCCTCCATCGCCGACAGATAGACCACGTCGGTGGTCACCACCCCGTCGATCACCTTGCGGTAGGGCGCCTCGATGAAGCCGTACTGATTGACCCGGGCGTAGGTCGCCAGCGAGTTGATCAGGCCGATGTTCGGGCCTTCCGGGGTTTCGATCGGGCAGATGCGGCCGTAATGGGTCGGGTGAACGTCGCGCACCTCGAAGCCGGCGCGCTCGCGGGTCAGACCGCCCGGCCCGAGCGCCGACAGGCGGCGCTTGTGGGTGATTTCCGACAGCGGGTTGGTCTGATCCATGAACTGGCTGAGCTGCGACGAGCCGAAGAACTCGCGCACCGCCGCCGCCGCCGGCTTGGCGTTGATCAGGTCGTGCGGCATCACCGAATCGATGTCGACCGAGCTCATCCGCTCGCGGATGGCCCGCTCCATCCGCAGCAGGCCGACGCGATACTGATTTTCCATCAGTTCGCCGACCGAGCGGACGCGGCGGTTGCCGAGGTGATCGATGTCGTCGATCTCGCCCTTGCCGTCCTTCAGCTCGACCAGCACCTTGATCACGCCGAGGATGTCTTCCTTGCGCAGCACGCGCACGGTGTCGGCGACCTCGGGGGTGTTGAGGCGGGAGTTCATCTTGACCCGGCCGACGGCGGACAGGTCGTAACGCTCCTCGTCGAAGAACAGGCCCTGGAACAGGGCTTCGGCGGTCTCCAGCGTCGGCGGCTCGCCCGGGCGCATCACCCGGTAGATGTCGATCAGCGCTTCCTCGCGCGAGGAATTCTTGTCGACCGCCAGGGTGTTGCGGATGTAGGGACCGACATTGATGTGGTCGATCGCCAGCACCGGCATCTCGGTGATGCCGACCCGCTCCAGATCGGCGACCAGGGCCGGGGTCAGCTCGTCGCCGGCCTCGGCGAAGATCTCGCCCGAGGCCTCGTCGACGATGTCCTCGCCGATATACTGGCCGACCAGATCCTCGGGCAGCACCAGGATCTCGGACAGGCCGGCGTCACGCAGCTTGCGGCCGAGCCGCGGGGTCATCTTGGTGCCGGCCTCGGCCACCTTCTCGCCGGTGGCGGCGTCGATCAGGTCGGAGACCAGCTTGACGCCCTTCATCCGCTCGGAATCGAACACCGTCTTCCAGCCCTTGGGGCCGCGGGTGTAGGTGACCTTGTCGTAGAAGTAGGACAGGATCTCCTCGGCGGTCATGCCCTGGATCTCGCCCGGCTCGACCGGACGGCTCTCGGCGGCGCGCTCGGCGCGCAGGCCGGCGCTGGCCGCGCCGTCGAGGGCGTACAGCAGGGTGGTCACCGGCAGCTTGCGGCGGCGGTCGATGCGGACATAGACCAGATCCTTGGCGTCGAATTCGAAATCGAGCCAGGAGCCGCGATAGGGGATCACCCGGGCGGCGAACAGATACTTGCCCGAGGAATGGGTCTTGCCCTTGTCATGGTCGAAGAACACGCCCGGGCTGCGGTGCATCTGGGAGACGATGACGCGCTCGGTGCCGTTGATGACGAAGGTGCCGTTCGACGTCATCAGGGGCATGTCGCCCATGTAGACGTCCTGTTCCTTGATGTCGCGGATCGACCGCGCGCCGGTATCCTCGTCGATGTCCCACACCACGAGGCGCAGGGTCACCTTGAGCGGCGCCGCGAAGGTCATGCCGCGCTGCTGGCATTCCTCGACGTCGTATTTGGGGGTCTCCAGCTCGTAGCGCACGAATTCCAGCGTGCCGCGCTCGGAGAAGTCCTTGATCGGGAAGACGGACTTGAACACTTCCTGGAGGCCGAGATTGGCACGGGCCTCGGGCAGAACATCCATCTGGAGGAAATGATCGTAGGAGCTCTTTTGCACCTCGATCAGATTCGGCATCGGCGCGACGGTCGGGATCCGCCCGAAGCTTTTGCGCACCCGCTTGCGACCCGTATAGGATTTAGCCATTGCCGCTCCTCGTCTTTTCGTCGGTATAGGCCCAACACACCTGCCGCCCGAAGCGCCGCGCCCCGGACCGCGTGCCTTCGGCACGCCCGCCCCGCCGCCCGGCGGGGCCGCAACTCGCAGTACCCCGCGTCAGTGGCGGGGGCGACGCCCGGCCGCCCGGGAAACGGACGGCGGCATCGACTTGCAACAGCCCAGAGGGCCGGGAGGCGGCATCCGCATCCCGGCCCCTGGTCGATCAACCCGAAGGGCGATCTTACTTCACCGTCACCTTGGCGCCGGCTTCTTCGAGCTGCTTCTTGATCTTCTCGGCTTCTTCCTTCGAAGCGCCTTCCTTCACGGTCTTCGGCGCCGCCTCGACCAGGTCCTTGGCTTCCTTCAGGCCCAGGCCGGTGATGGCGCGGACTTCCTTGATCACGTTGATCTTCTTGTCGCCGGCGTCGGCGAGGATCACGTCGAACTCGGTCTGCTCTTCGGCAGCGGCAGCGGCGCCACCGGCAGCCGGGGCAGCGGCGACGGCAACCGGAGCGGCGGCGGAAACGCCCCACTTCTCTTCGAGCAGCTTCGACAACTCGGCGGCCTCGAGAACGGTCAGAGCCGACAGCTCGTCAACCAGCTTGGCAAGATCAGCCATTTTCATACTCTCCTGAGATAAGCTTGAAACTTTGGTTAATAAAGGGGTCTCACGCGGCGTCCTTGTCGGCCTTCGCCTTCAGGACCCGGGCCAACTGGCCCGCGGGCGCCTGAAGCACGCCGGCGACACGGGTGGCGGGAGTCGAGATCATGCCGACCAGTCTGGCGCGCAGCTCGTCGAGCGACGGCAGCTCGGCCAGGGCCTTGATGCCGTTGACGTCAAGCCGCTGCGCACCCAGCGATCCACCGAGGATCTTGAGCTTGTCATTGGTCTTGGCGAACTCAACGACAACCCGCGCGGCGGCGACCGGATCGCGCGAAGCGGCGATCGCGGTCGGGCCGACGAACAGGTCGGCGAGGGTCTCGAACTCGGTACCACCCAGGGCGAGCTTGGTGAGACGGTTCTTGGTCACCTTGAAGCTGGCCCCGGCCGCACGCATCTTGCTGCGCAAGGCGGTCATCTCGGCCACCGTCAACCCCTTGTAATGGGTGACGACGACCAGCCCGACCTCCTCGAGCGCTCCATGCAGCGACCCGACCCACTCCTGCTTCTGTGTCCGGTCCACGTTCGTCTCCAAACCTACGAATCGGCCGGCCCCCTGGGAGGGAAACCCGCCGGTTCATTGCCCGTGACCTCCGCCGGATCCGAGGATCCGGCTCGATGGAGGCCGGTGGCCTGTCCCAGAAGTTTCAAGCCGTATCCCGAAGCCGCTCCCCGTCGGGGAGGGATTCGGTGCGTTCTCTCATCTTCCGTCTCGGCAGGGGGGAGGAGTCCCGTTTAAGCCGGCCGGGGCGGACCCCGAACGGCACCTGCGGTCTTGGACAGGGGGGGAGGCCGGCCCGAGGGCTTGCCTCCCATTCCCCCCGCGCCCGAGGGCACGGGGAAAGTCGGGCCGCGCCCACCGCGAACGGCGGGCGCGGCGAATCACACCACGATGGTGCTGGCGTCGAGCTTCAGGCCCGGCCCCATGGTCGAGGACAGCGACACCTTCTTGAGGTAGCTGCCCTTGGCCCCGGCCGGCTTGGCCTTGAGAATCGCGTCGACGAACGAACGGATGTTCTCGACCAGCTGATCGTCGCCGAAGCTCGCCTTGCCGATGCCGGCATGGACGATACCGGCCTTCTCGACGCGGAACTGGACCTGACCGGCCTTGGCGGCGCGGACCGCCTCGGTGACGTTGGCGGTGACGGTGCCGAGCTTCGGGTTCGGCATCAGGCCGCGCGGGCCGAGCACCTTACCGAGCCGACCGACCAGACCCATCATGTCCGGGGTGGCGATGCAGCGGTCGAAATCCATCGTGCCGCCGTTGACGATCTCGAACAGGTCATCGGCGCCGACCAGATCGGCCCCGGCCTTCTTCGCTTCCTCGGCCTTGTCGCCCTTGGCGAACACGGCGACGCGAACGGTCTTGCCGGTGCCGTGCGGCAGCTCGACCACGCCACGGACCATCTGGTCCGAGTAGCGCGGATCGACGCCGAGGTTGAGGGCGATCTCCACCGTCTCGTCGAACTTGGCGGTGGCGCGGGCCTTGATCAGCGCCACGGCCTCGGCCAGGGTGTAGAACTTGGTGCGGTCGATCTCGGCGTAGGCCGACTTCAGGCGCTTTCCTTCGCGGGCCATGGGCTTACTCCACCACCTTGAGGCCCATCGCGCGGGCCGAGCCGACGATCATGCTGCAGGCGGCCTCGACGTCGTTGGCGTTGAGGTCCTGCATCTTCTTCGCGGCGATCTCGCGGATCTGCTCCATCGAGATCTGGCCGACGGTGCCGCCCTTGCCCGGAGTCTGCGACCCCTTGGCGACGCCCGAGGCCTTCTTCAGGAAGTAGCTGACCGGCGGGGTCTTGGTGATGAAGGTGAAGGTGCGGTCGGAGAAAGCGGTGATCACCACCGGAATCGGCATGCCCGGCTCGAGGCCCTGGGTCTGGGCGTTGAACGCCTTGCAGAATTCCATGATGTTGAGGCCGCGCTGACCGAGCGCCGGGCCGATCGGCGGCGACGGGTTCGCCTTGCCGGCTGCGACCTGCAGCTTGATGTAACCGATGACTTTCTTAGCCATTTTCAGAGCCCTCTGTCTGTGACCAGAGGTGGCGGTGCGGCCTCAGGCTCGGCCTCCCGCCCCCTTGTGTGCCCCGCCCCGGACCGTCCGGCGCGGGAACGAACGGCCCGGCGGGCCGCGGCGCCTTGATCGCACCGCCGCCCGCCGAGCCGAAATCGAACCCTCAGACCTTTTCGACCTGGGTGTACTCCAGTTCGACCGGGGTGGAGCGCCCGAAGATCGACACCGCGACCTTGAGCCGGGCGCGTTCCTCGTCGACTTCCTCGACCAGGCCGTTGAAGGAGGTGAAGGGACCGTCGCACACCCGCACCTGCTCGCCGACCTCGAACGAGATCGACGGCTTCGGGCGCTCGACGCCGTCCTGAACCTGACGGATGATGCGCTCGGCCTCGGCCTCGGTGATCGGCACCGGGCGGCCCTTGCCGCCGAGGAAACCGGTCACCTTGGGGGTGTTCTTGACCAGATGCCAGGTGTCATCGGTCAGCACCATCCGAACCAGGACATAACCGGGGAAGAATTTGCGTTCCGCGCTGACCTTGCTGCCGCGGCGGACCTCGACCACTTCCTCGGTCGGCACCAGAACCTTGTCGAACAGATCGGCCATGCCCTTCTGCTCCGCCTGCTCGCGGATCGACTGGGCGACCTTCTTCTCGAATCCAGAATAAACGTGGAGCACGTACCAGCGCGCGGTCGACATGCCGGATCAGCCTCCGAGACCAAACAGGACCTTGACGGTCGTGGCGAAAAACTGATCGACGACGAAGAAGAAGATGGCGGTGATCATCACCATCACGAACACCATCGCCGTCGAAATGAGGGTCTCGCGCCGCGTCGGCCAGGTGACCTTGGCGATCTCCTGACGGACCTGCTTAAAAAAGAGGACCGGGGTGGTTTTTGCCATGTCTCTTACAGTCGATGCCGCTCGCGGGCGGGACTCTGGGGGAACAGCGTGGCAGGAGTGGAGGGGCTCGAACCCCCAACCCCCGGTTTTGGAGACCGGTGCTCTACCAGTTGAGCTACACTCCTGCAGTCCGCTGCCGACCCGTTAACGCCGGGGCGGCGGCGTCGGCCTCCGGTCTGGTGCGCCGGAGGCCGACCTTATACAGCTACTCTACGATCTTGGCAACCACTCCCGCGCCGACGGTACGCCCGCCTTCACGGATAGCGAAACGCAGACCTTCGTCCATGGCGATCGGGCAGATCAGATGGACTTCCATCGACACGTTGTCGCCCGGCATCACCATCTCGGTGCCTTCCGGCA
>NZ_JBHUIY010000042.1:0-30326 GCF_042683125.1 Phaeospirillum tilakii | reverse complement strand
GCCGGCGCAGGCGCGGCTTCCGCGGCGGCGGCGGCTGGGGCGGCGGCCGGTGCGGCGGCGGCGGGTTCGGCCGCCGGTGCCGCCGCCGGGGGTTCGTCGGCCGCCAGGACCGGACCGGCCAGGATCACCGAGAAAACCGACGCCAACAGAATGGAATGCTTGCTCATGGTGCGTTGTCCCTTCGAGTCGCTGCGACGAGGGGGGATGAGGGCTTGAAAATAACACGTTTCCGCGCCGGCAGGTAACAGTGGTGAAACCGGGGCGGTTCATCTCCCGCGCGCGCCGGCCGGCGGGGGGCGCCGCTGGCGCCCGGCCTCATTCCTCGGGGATGAAGTGCAGGGCGAGGCCGTTGATGCAGTAACGCTGGCCGGTGGGGGCGGGGCCGTCGTCGAACACATGGCCGAGATGGCCGCCGCAGGACCGGCACAGCACCTCGGTGCGGATCATGCCGTGCGAGCTGTCGGGCCGGGTGGCGACGGATTGTTCGAGCGGGGCGGCGAAGCTCGGCCAGCCGCAGCCGCTGTCGAACTTGGCGCCGGACTCGAACAGGGGCTGGCCGCAGCCGGCGCAACGGAACTGGCCGCTGCGCCGTTCGTGGTTGAGCGGGCTGGAAAAGGGCGGCTCGGTCGCGCCGTGGCGCAGCACGTCGTCCTTGTCGGGAAACGTCATCGTGGTCTCTCCCGGGCAGTCGGGGCCGGGCGGCCCCCTGTCGGGGAGAGATGGGGCGCGGCCGGCCGGGCGGCAAGCCCGCGCCGCCGGCCGCGCCGGTTCAGGCGCCGGTGGTCGAGCCGCTGTCGGTGGTCGAGGCGCTGGCGCTGGCGGCGGCCGCCGTCTTGGCGTCGAGCGCGGTCTCGACCGCCTTGATCCGGGCGACCGAGGCCTGATAGATCGCATTCAGCACGTCGTCGCCGCCGCTGCCGTCCGACGTCTGGGTGTCGCTCTTGATCGAGCCGTCGGCCTGCATCAGCATCCGCGCGATGTCGTCCTGGTTGAACGTGCCGTCGCCGGTGCGGTCGACCAGATCGATCTGCTGCTTGATGTCGTCGGATACCAAGCTGCTGGCCGAACTCAGTTCCTTGGCGCTGATCTTGCCGCTGTTGTCGCTGTCGAGGGTGGCGAACGCCTTGGCCAGCGCGCTGTCGGTTTCCTGGGCCGACAGCAGGGTCAGCCCGGTGGCGGCGCTGAAGCGGTCGGAGAAGGTGACGAATTCGCTGACCGACAGCGCGCCGTCGCCGTCGGTGTCGGCATCGTCGATCAACGCGTTGACGGTATCGGAATTGCCCGACAGCGCGCCGGCCAGTTCCTGCGGGCTGACCACGCCGTCGCCGTTGGTGTCGGCGGCCGCCAGTTTTTGCTGTATTTTCGTCCAGGTCGACGAGTCCGGGGTCGTGACGCTGTTGACCATTTTCGCGATCCTTTCTGTCAATCCCACTACGCGCATTCCTTGCGCCTGAGCCGCGACGGGCCGGGGCTCCACCTTAAACGGTCGGTTGCTCGCGATCCAGGCGGTCAATCTTGCGGCGGTGGGGGCGACCCGGCCGGGGGGAACACCTCCGACATTGGCCGCGACCGTCCGTCGGGCTGGACCAGCCGGCAATGCGCCCGGGTCAGGGCGCGCGGCTCGGGCACCCCGCAGGAATGGGCCAGGATCCCCACCTCGCGATTGAGGCCCTGGACGTAATGGGCCACCCGTTCCGCCTTGTCGGCCGGGTCGAGGCCGCGTTGCAGGCGGGGGTTGTGGGTGGTGATCCCGGTCGGGCAGGTGTTGCGGTTGCACTGCATCGCCTGGATGCAGCCCAGCGCGAACATGAAGCCCCGGGCCGAATTGACGTAATCGGCCCCGGCGCACAGCGCCCAGGCCACCTCGGCCGGGGTCACCAGCTTGCCCGAGGCGATCACCCGCACCCGCTCGCGCAGGCCGAATTCGGTCAGCCGGTCGACCAGCATCGGCAGCGATTCCTGAATCGGCAGGCCGACATAATCGATCAGGCTCTGCGGCGCCGCCCCCGAGCCGCCATCGGCCGAATCGACGGTGATGAAGTCGGGTGCCGCCGCCGGCCCGCGTTCGAGGATCCGCCGGCACAGCGTGTCGAACCAGGCGAAATCGCCGAACACCGTCTTGAACCCGGTCGGCTTGCCGGTGACGGCGCGGATATGGGCGATCACGTCGAGCAGGGCGTCGGGGCTGTCGATCTCGGGATGGCGGTTGGGGCTGAGCGAATCCCGCCCGATCTCGATGCCGCGGATCGCGGCGATCTCGGCGGTGACCTTGGCGGCGGGCAGGATCCCGCCCTTGCCCGGCTTGGCCCCCTGCGCCAGCTTGATCTCGAACATCCGCACCTGGGGGATCGCCGCCAGCGCGGCGAGGCGGCCGTCGTCGAGCCGGCCGGCTTCGTCGCGCACCCCGTATTTGGCGGTGCCGAGCTGGAACACCAGATCGCAGCCGCCGGCAAGGTGATGGGGCGCGAGCCCGCCCTCGCCGGTGTTGAGCCAGCATCCGGCCTTGGCCGCCCCCAGCGACAGCGCCCGCACCGCCGGGGCCGACAGCGCGCCGTAGCTCATCGCCGAGATGTTGAACAGGGCGTCATGGCGATAGGGGTGGCGGCAGAAGCCGGCGCCGATCACCATCGGCCGCACCGCCCGGGCCTCCTCGTCGAGGGTGGGGAAGGCGGCGTTGACGAAGATCAGCTCGCCCGGCACCCGCAGCGCCCGGGTCGAGCCGAACGCCACCGTCGCGTCGAGATCCTTGGCGGCGCGGTAGATCCAGCCGCGCTGGGCCCGGTTGAACGGCATCTCCTCGCGGTCGAGGGCGAAGAAATACTGGCGGAAGAAATCGCCCAGATATTCGAACCCATAGCGGAACCGTCCGATCACCGGGTAATTCCGCCGCACCGCGTGCCGGGTCTGGGTGACGTCGGCCACGTAGAGCGCGACGATCACCACCACCGCCACCCCGAGCCCCAGCACCACCAGCGCCACCAGCAATTCGTTGGCGGAGCGCACCGCCTCGACCACCCGTTCCATCGCCCGCCTCCTGCCGTGGCCGGGGCTCCGCCGCGCGGGGTCCCATACCATACGCTTAAGACCGTCCTGGACCGACAGGATAGGCCGGTCCGGGATGGGTCGCATGCGAAATCGCGTGGATTTTATACGAATGCCGCCATTGTCGCGGGGCGGCAACGGTCGCATGGTCTGCGCTGGATTTTGTGCCCTGCCGCGAGGCGTGGCCGTGCCGGTCCGCCGGGACCGCCGCCGCCTTTCGCGCCAGGGCGGGAAACCCGCCGGGCAACGCCGCCGGCCGGGCCAGCCCCGACCGCGCGGCCAGAGCGGAACGAGCGGATGATGAGATTTGCGGATTTGGCGGTGATGCAGCGGGTCGGCCTCGGCTTCGGGGGGGTGATCCTGCTGCTGTGTCTGGTTGGAGCGGTCAGTTTCCTCGGCCTCAGCGGCGCCGACGCGGCGTTCGGCGATTATCGCGGTCTGGCGCGCGAGACCAACGGCATCGCCCAGGTCCAGGCCAGCCTGCTCCGCGCCCGGTTCGAGGTGCGGGCCTTCCTCGATGACGGCGACGCGGCGGCCCGGCGCGGTTTCGACGAGCAGGCCCGGGCGATGGACGAGGCCACCCGCGTCCTGCTGGCCGAGACCGACGATGCCGAGCAGGCGGGCCGGGTCCGGCGGATCGCCGCCGATTTCGCCACCTATGCCGACGCCTTCCATCAGGTGACCGAACTGCGGCAGCGGCGCGACGACCTCGTCGCCGCTGAACTCGACGGCCAGGGCGCGGCGCTGGAAGCCAGCCTGACCGCGCTGGCCGAAGCCTCGGCGCGCGGTGGCGAGGCCGAGGCCGCGCTGCGGGCGGGCGAGGCGCTGCGGCTGGTGCTGGCGGCGCGGCGCGGTCTCGACCGCACCCTGGCCGGCGGAGCCGCCGCCGCCCCCGGCACCGCCTTGGCCGCCGCCTCGGCCCTGCTGGCCGAGCTGACCCCGCGCCTGGGCGACCCGCACCGGCGCGAGCTGGCCGGGCAGGCCCGGGCCGCGCTCGACCGGGTCGCCGCCGCCGGCCGCGCCCTGGGCGGGATCGCCGAGCAGCAGCGGGCGCTGACCGAGGAGCGCCTCAACCAGCTCGGCCCGCGCATGGCGGCGGCGATCGAGGAATTCCGCGCCCAGTTGCGGGCGCGCCAGTCGGCGCTGGGGGCCAGCGCCAGTGGCCGGGTTCATGCCAGCCGGCTGTGGGTCGGCGGCCTCGCCCTGGCCGCGCTGCTGGTCGGGGTGGCCGGGGCGTGGCTGGTGGCGCGCTCGATCTCGCGGCCGCTGACGGCGATGACGGCGGCGATGGACCGCCTCGCCGGCGGCGACACCTCGGTCGAGATCCCCGCCGCCGGCCGCCGCGACGAGATCGGCGAGATGGCCCGCGCCGTCGCGGTGTTCAAGGACAACGCCCTGCGCGTCGCCGCCCTGCAGGCGGAGCAGGAGGAAAGCCGGCGGCGGGGCGAGGCCGACCGGCGGCAGGCGATGGCCTCCCTGGCCGACCGGTTCGAGACGGCGGTGATGGGGCTGGTGCATGGCGTGTCGTCCCAGGCGGCCGAGATGCGCGCCGCCGCCGAGGACCTGTCCGGCTCGGCCGAGCATTCCTCGTCCCAGGCCGCCACCGTCGCCGGGGCGGCGATGCAGGCCAGCGCCAGCGTCGAGACGGTGGCCTCGGCGGCGGAGGAGCTGTCGGCCTCGATCCGCGAGATCGGCCGCCAGGTCGGCGAGGCCGCCCGGGTGTCGGACGAGGCCACCACCACCGCCCGCGAGACCAATGCCAAGGTCGAGGGGCTGGCCGCCGCCGCCGACCGGATCGGCGAGGTGATCGGCCTGATCGGCGAGATCGCCGACCAGACCAACCTGCTGGCGTTGAACGCCACCATCGAGGCGGCGCGGGCGGGCGAGGCCGGCAAGGGCTTCGCCGTGGTGGCGGGCGAGGTCAAGAACCTCGCCACCCAGACGGCGCGGGCCACCGACGAGATTTCCACCCAGATCGTCGCGGTGCAGGAGGAAACCCGCCGCACCGTCGCCGCCATCGCCGCCATCGCCGGGGTGATCGATCAGGTCCGCCGCATCTCCGCCGACATCGCCGCGGCGGTCGAGCAGCAGGACGCCGCCACCCGCGAGATCGCCCGCAACGTCCACGAGGCCGCCAACGGCACCGGGGCGGTCTCCTCGACCATCGAGACCATCAGCCGCTCCGCCGTCGCCACCGGCGCCGCCTCGCGTCAGGTGCTGGGCTCGGCCGAGACCCTGGCCCACTCGGCCGACACCCTGCGCGCCGAGGTCGGCCGCTTCCTCGACGGGGTGCGGGCGGGGTGATCCGCGCAGTGGAGGGCGGCACGCGACGATAAATGCATTCCGGGAGGTCGCGCCCGCCATGATAGGATGACCTGGTCAAACTGCGTCCCGAAACGAGGAGGCGACGATGGCCGGAACCGAAATGATGGCGGTCGGCGGTTCGTTGTACCAGGGGGCGCGGGCGATGACGGTCCGGGCCGATCTGTGCCGGGACAGCGTGCCGGCCCGGCTGGCCCGCAGCCTGGGCTTTCCCTTCGCCAGCCCCGATCCCGGCCTGCCGGTGATCCTCGATTCCGAGACGTGGCGGCGCCAGCCGCGCCGGCTCGGGCGCGAGTTGGCCGAATTCATCCGCTACTGGATGCGCGAGCCGGACTCGCCCGGCGGTCATGGCTGTTTCGACAATCTGGCGGTGGCCGGCTCGGCGGTGTGGCACTTCTACGATTTCACCGCTGGCGACGGCTCGCGTCAGGCCAGCGAGGAATTCGTCCGGCTCGGCGCCGGCCTTCCCACCCCGCACAGCCTCGCCCGGATCGATCTCGGCCGGCTGATCCTCGGCATCAACGCCCGCTTCGTGCTCAATCCGCTCAACCGCCCCGGCCGCGACGCGATGACCCAGCTCGGCTGGATCGCCGAGCGGCGGCCGCGCCGGCTGCTGGTCGATCCCGGCGACGGCAATGCCCCGGCCGGCGGCGACGGCTCCTGGCTGTTCGGCCGTCCCGGCGGCCGCGATCCCGCCGATTTCAGCCAGATCGACACCCTGGCCGCCACCCTCGACGCCCTGCCGCGCGAGGTCGAGACGGTCTATCTCAATGGCCTGATCCCGCCCGTTCCCGGCCAGGGCGCGGCGGTGGCCGCGCTTGATCGCGTCATCCTGGCCCGGCTCGCCGCCCGGCTGGGGCGCCATCGGCTGGTGTGGATCGACCTCGCCGATCTCGACGCCACCCGCCCCGATCTGGCCGACCGGGTCGCGGCGCGGGTGCTGGCGGCGATGGTCGAAAGCGAAACCCCCGGCTGCGCCCCGCCGCCGCTGGAACCGGCCCGCCCGTCCGTTCCGGCGGTGGTCAGCCCGGCCGGCGAGGCGGCGGTGGCGACCCTGCTGCGGCAGGCCCGGCGCTGACCGGGGCGAGGCCCCAAGAATTCGCGGGCTCCGCCCGCACCCGCCAAGGGCCGAAGGCCCTTGGAACCCTTTCCTTGCCCTTCGCGCGGCCAACGCCCGCGCCCAAGCGGGAAGGCCGCTCCACGCCCGACCATCAATGGGTTCCAAGGGCCTTGCGGCCCTTGGCGGGGGCGGGCGGAGCCCGCGCGACTTACCGGCCGAGGGCGCGGGCGACCGGGGCGAAGGAGCGGCGGTGGTGGGGGGTAACGCCGAGGCGGGCCAAGGCGTCGAGATGGGCGGCGGTGCCGTAGCCGGCATTGCGTTCCCAGCCATAGCCGGGGAAGTCGCGCGCCAGATCCGCCATCAGCGCGTCGCGGTGGACCTTGGCGACGATCGAGGCGGCGGCGATCGACAGCGAGCGTCCGTCGCCGCCGACCACCGGATGGGCCGGGCAGGGCAGGGCCGGGGCGTGCGGCCCGTCGATCAGGGCATGGTCGATCGGCCGGCCCAGCCGTGCGGCCAGGGCGTCGCAGGCGCGGCGCATCGCCAGGAAGGTGGCCTGGAGGATGTTGAGGCGGTCGATCTCCTCGACCTCGGCGCGGCCGAGCGTGACCAGGGCGGTGTCGGCGAGGTCGGCGGCGAGGATCTGGCGCCGCCGCGCGGTCAGGCGCTTGGAATCGTCGAGGCCGGGATAGGCGCGGGCGGGGTCGAGCCACGCGGCGGCGGCGATCACCGGGCCGGCGAGCGGGCCGCGCCCGACCTCGTCGAGGCCGATGACGCAGCCGCCCAGCGCGGTTTCCAGGCTGAAATCCGGCATCCTTACTCTTCGGTCGGGTTGCCGTCGAGATCGCCCGGGCCGGCGGCCAGCACCTCGGACAGCAGCCCGGCGTTCTGGCGGATCGCCCCCTCGATCTCGGCGGCGGCGTCGGCATGGTCGCGCAGCCACGCCTTGGCGTTCTCGCGGCCCTGGCCGATCCGGGTCGAATTGTAGGAGAACCACGCCCCCGACTTCTCGATCACCCCGGCCTTGATGCCGAAATCGATCAGTTCGCCGGTCTTCGACACCCCCTCGCCGTACATGATGTCGAATTCGACCACCTTGAACGGCGGGGCGAGCTTGTTCTTGACCACCTTGACCCGGGTCTGGTTGCCGACCACCTCGTCGCGGTCCTTGATCGCGCCGATGCGGCGGATGTCGAGCCGGATCGAGGCGTAGAACTTCAGCGCGTTGCCGCCGGTGGTGGTTTCCGGGTTGCCGAACATCACCCCGATCTTCATCCGGATCTGGTTGATGAAGATCACGATGGTCTTCGAGCGCGACACCGAGCCGGTCAGCTTGCGCAGTGCCTGGCTCATCAGCCGGGCATGCAGGCCGACATGGGAATCGCCCATCTCGCCCTCGAGTTCGGCGCGCGGCACCAGGGCGGCGACCGAATCGACCACCAGCACGTCGACCGCGCCGGAGCGCACCAGGGTGTCGGCGATCTCCAGCGCCTGCTCGCCGGCATCGGGCTGGCTGATCAGCAGGTCGTCGAGATTGACGCCGAGGCGGCGGGCGTAGGAGGGGTCGAGCGCGTGTTCGGCATCGACGAAGGCGCAGGTGCCGCCGCGTTTCTGCGCCTCGGCGATCACATGCAGCGCCAGGGTGGTCTTGCCCGAGCTTTCCGGGCCGTAGATCTCGATGATCCGGCCGCGCGGCAGGCCGCCGATGCCCAGCGCGATGTCGAGGCCGAGCGAGCCGGTCGAGACCACTTCGGTCTCCACCACCTGATCCTTCTGGCCGAGCCGCATGATCGAGCCCTTGCCGAACGCCCGTTCGATCTGGGTGACTGCCGCTTCCAGCGCCTTCTGTCTGTCCATCGTATCCTTGTCCACGAGACGCAACGCAGCCTGCGACATGGCCTCCTCCTCCTCTAACCCGATCCGGGGGCAGGTGCAACCGCTGTTCATCGTACACCATTCGTTCTCCGCTTCAACGACAAATGTTCTCGTGTTGTCCCAAGGGGGCGGGGTTGACGGCGTCGGGTGTCGCTGCGATCATGACGGGAAGGAATGGTTGGGAAAGAAACTGGCGGCATGGACGGATCGACCGAAAAAGAAGCGATAGTTCCAGGCGGGGACGCGCATGGCGGGAAAAAAGCTAAGCGGGAGCGGTCGCGCCTGCCGCGCGGCGAGCGCGAGCGGCTGATCGTCGCCGAGGCGGCGCGGTTCTTCGCCGAGGTCGGGTTCGAAGGCCAGACCCGGGTGCTGGCGCAGCGGCTCGGCGTCACCCAGCCGCTGCTCTACCGCTATTTTCCCGACAAGGATGCGCTGATCGCCCGGGTCTGCCGCGACATCGTCGCCAGCGAATGGGATCATGTCTGGACTCTGATCCTGCGCGACCGCGCCCGTCCGCTCGAGGAGCGGCTGATCGAGATCTACCGCCTCTACGCCCGCGCCCGCGCCAGCAATGACGGCATCCGCCTGTTCCTGTTCGCCGCCCTGCGCGACGAGCGGCTGGCGATCGAGCGGCTGCGCCGGCTGCACGACCTGCTGTTCCTGCCGGTCTGCGCCGAGGCGCGGGCCGAATCCGGCCGGGCCGAGGGGCCGATCGGCGCCGCCGAGATCGACATCGTCGCCGGGCTGCACGGCGCGGTCACCTGCGCCCTGCTGCACCGGGTGACCCGCCAGACCACCGACTGGGCCCAGTTCGACCTGACCATCGCCGCGATGGTGCGGATCGGGGTCGAGGCCCTGCGCGGGGGGGCGGCGGCCGAGGGCTGAGCCTTGCCGCGAGCGGCATGCCCGGGAAAAGTGCGGCCGGGCGTGTTCGCCGATTGCCTTTGCCGCGCGGCGATGCCATCGTTTCCGACATGGCCAAAGCAAAGACATCCGCCGTGGCGCAGGCCAAGGCCGCCGCCGCCGCCAAGAAGGCACCCAAGAGCGCCGGCATCAACAAGTCGGTCGCCCTGATCCTGCTGGCGGCGCTGGTGCCGTTCTCGCTGCCGACGGTGGTGCTGGTGTTCTTCACCATGCTGCCGACCCTGGTTTCCTGGGTGGCGGAAAAGGGGCCGCACCGCTACGCCTATCTCTGCGTCGGCGGGCTCAATCTCGCCGGGCTGTTCCCCTACCTGTTCTCGCTGTGGTTCGGGGTCCACACCCTCGACGAAGCCTTCCGCATGATCACCGATCCGATGATGCTGCTGACCGTCTATGGCTGCGCGTTCCTCGGCTGGGGGATCTACACCCTGCTGCCGCCGCTGGTGGCGACCTATCTCGCCAACCACAATCGCAACCGCATCACCAATCTGCGCAGTTTGCAGGCCAAGCTGGTCAGCGAATGGGGCGAAGAGGTCTCGCGCAAGGCGGCGTGACGGCCCGGTTTGGCGGGCGCCAAGTGGGCTGCCGCCCACACCCGCTCGGGGGGATCCCCGAACCCCCCTGTTTTTCTCAGGTCATACGCGCCATGCCCGGCGAGAGCCTCACTGTCAGCCTTGCGCCGGCAATTCGGTGGGGAAATCGCAGAGGGCCAGCGACAGCCGGGTCAGCCCGCCCAGCGCCCGCGTCGCGATCTGCACCCAGGCCGGGTCGCCCTCGGCCCGTTGCAGCGCGGTTTCGAACGCACTGAGACGGGGCCTCTCCGGTATCGAGCTTTCCTCCAGGCAGTTCCCATTCGCTCCGTTCATTTTCGAGGAGCACAACCTTGCTCTCGGAAAACAAAACTCCTTTTACGGATACCGGGAAACGCATGCTTGCCTCCCCAATAAATTTTGAAATAGGTGCGCCAGAATTCTTCATGGAACAGTCTTGAGGGCCTTCCTGGCGTCCTTGTCCATAAATTGAAGATTGCCGTCTGTCGGCGATTTATGGCTTAAAAAACAAAGAAGGTCCGGGGGGCATCGCCCACCAGAGGATGAGGTGCAGTTGCTCTTGCGCATCCCGCAAAAAACGGAAATAAAACCGCAAGTAAACGGCAATCGATAAATTCCACTCATGCCACGACAAGTCTTCAGATGTTCAGCCCTCCGTCCATTGTTCATCGGAGGGGTGCAGGGGGGATCTCGACCAATTCATGGCCGAGAGAATGGCGGCAGCATCACCATCAAATTCCTGCCGATAATGATGTTGGTGGGGGAAAGAGGAATTCAGATTACCCGCCTCGAATCCCATGCTGCGCAACGCAGATGCAAACCGTTCAAGGGGGCCATAGGCAAATATCAGGTTATGGCGATCCCATACCACCGTGGCATTTTCGCTGGGAGAGTGCGCCCAAACATCGTGTCGCCCATCTCCAGACCAAAACGACGAATAACGATCCAAGAATGCATTGAACTCATCGCGTTCAAGCGCGGGGCTCTGGTAGCGCCCGGGCTCTCCTTCGCCACGGGGGGTGTGCAAGACGTAAAGGAAGAGGTACGGAGGAGTTAATTGGTTGACAAGAGCGCGGAAGACCGAGCTATCGCCTTTCGGCACGCCCGCAACTAACCGCTTTTCTTCGTTGTCGGCTCCCTGTGTCTTAAACACGGGGTCGTGGGAATGCTCAACCCAGTCGCCGCCGACCTCTACGGACAGTTTATACATCGCCGTGCCCTCAGGGTGCCGCCGCAGATGGCCCTGAGCCACCGCTCCACTCTTTTATAAAAAAGTTGCGCAAAAGACAAAGCCCGGCAACCGAAAGGCTGCGGCGCCTAACCTTGCGCCGGCAATTCGGTGGCGAGGAAATCGAGGGCGAGGCGCAGTTCGGCATCGTCCGGCGACAGCTTGACGCCGGCGGTGGCGAAGTCGCGCGCGGTGGCGAAATCGCCCAGCGCCAGCGACAGCCGGGTCAGCCCGCCCAGCGCCCGCGTCGCGATCTGCACCCAGGCCGGGTCGCCCTCGGCCAGTTGCAGCGCGGTCTCGAACGCGGTGAACGCCTCCTGGACCCGGCCGAGCGATTCGTAGCGGGCGCCGAGCGCGGTGTGGAACCGGCCGGTCTGGCCGGCCAGCGGCGCCCAGGATTCGAGGAAGGCGGCGGCGGCGGCATCGTTGCCGGGGTTGAGCGCCTCGGCCACCATGTCGGCGAGGTCGCCGGCGATGAAGGGGGGATGGATCTCGATCCCGGCCTCGACCAGCAGGCGGCATTCGTCGGCCACCGGCCCCATCGCCGCGCCGTCGCCCCAGAAGCGGTACAGTTCAAGCAGCTTGTAGCGGCTGTAGAGGTCGGTCGGGTCGTCCGACAGCGCCAGGGTCAGCAGCCGTTCGTCGCGTGCCCGCTTGTTCTGCCGCGTCATCTGTTCGCGCAG
This sequence comes from Phaeospirillum tilakii, assembly GCF_042683125.1. NCBI lineage: Bacteria > Pseudomonadati > Pseudomonadota > Alphaproteobacteria > Rhodospirillales > Rhodospirillaceae > Phaeospirillum > Phaeospirillum tilakii. The sequence continues at coordinate 18,644 of NZ_JBHUIY010000042.1, read as the reverse complement.
ATAGCCGACATGGCGCACCGGGGTCGCCAGCCGGGCGAATTTCAGCCCGCGCGCTTCCAGCACCTCCCGCGCCGATTCGGTCGCGTCCTCGTGGATGCGGTAGCGGTAGGCCAAGCCGGGCAGGTTGCGGAACAGCCGCAGCGGGTGGGCGGTGCGGCAGCCGCCATTGGGCAGCAGGCTGGCCTGCGGCAGGGTCGCCGCCCCCACCGTGGCGTCCTCGACCAGCGCCCGTAATTCGGCGGCGAAGCCGGCTTCGGGGAATTCGTCGGAATCGAGCACCAGGATCCAGTCGCCGGTGGCGTGGCGCAGGCTTTCGTTGCGGGCGCGGGCGAAATCCTCGGCCCAGGTCTGGTGGTGGATTTCCGCCCCCGCCGCCGCCAGACGCTCGGCGGTGCGATCGACCGAGCCGGTATCGACCACCACCCACTGATCCCAGATCCCGTCGAGATGGGCGAGGAACTCGTCGATCAGCGGTTCGGCGTCGCGCACGATCATGCACAGACTGATGCGGGGCTTCATCGGGGATCCTCCGGCGCAGGCGTCGGCCCGGTGCCGTCGCCTGTTCGGTGTAGCATCATTCCCGCCCGGCGGCGAGGGCGGGGCTCAGTTGCGCCAGTCGCCGTGCTTGCCGCCGCGATTGCCGGTCAGCGAGCGGCGTTCGTTGCGGCGGAACGGGGCGAGCAGGCGGCCGCTCCAGCTGGCCGAGCGGGTGGGCGGCGGCGGCGGCTCGTGCCCGGGACGGCGGTCGCCGCGTTCGACCGTCTCGCCTCCGCTGACGGGCAGGATCAGGGTGCGGTGATGCAGCGCCGCCAGTTCGGGATGGAAGCCCACCGTCAGCAGGGCGGCGTCGGGGAAGCGTTCGACCACCAGCCGCATCAGGGCGATCTCGGTGTCGGGGTCGAGCGCGTCGGTCGCCTCCTGCATCGCGATCCAGCTCGGCCGGTGCAGCAGCAGCCGGGCGATGCCGATCTGCTGCTGTTCTGCCTGGCCGAGGATCTGGTCCCAGTTGGTGCGCTCGGTCAGGCGGTCGCCGAGAGCGGCAAGCCCGACCTCGGCCAGCGCCGCCCGCATCGCCCCCTCGGTGAAGCTGTCCGAGGTGGCGGGGTAGGCCAGCACCCCGCGCAGCGAGCCGATCGGCATGTAGGGTCGCTGCGGCAGGAAGAACAGGGTGGCGTTGTGCGGCAGGCTGACCGTGCCGCTGCCCCACGGCCACAGCCCGGCGATCACCTTGAACAGCTTGACCGCGGTGTCGTGCTCGCCGGCGATCAGCACCCGCTCGCCCGGCAGGATCTCGGCCGACAGGCCCGACAGCACCGGGGTGCCGTCGGCCTCGGCGATGGTCAGGTCGTGCAGCGACAGGCTGCCCCGGTCGCGCGACTTCTCGACCACGATGGCATGGGCGTCGGGGCGGGAGGAATCGGCGCGCAGGGAATCGAGCGCGTCGCGCAGCGACAGCACCCGTTCGACCGAGGCCCGCCATTCCGCCATCTTCTGCATGTTGTCGACCGGCCAGGACAGCGCCCCGGCCAGTTGCTGGAAGGCCAGCGCCGATTGCATGGTCTGGCCCAGGGTGGCGTCGCCCGACATGTAGCGCGGCGCCACCAGCAGGATCGGCAGCGCCGCCGACACCACGGTATAGCCGGTGCTGAACAGCGACAGGAACATCATGCCGCGGGTCTGGCGCTGCCACGCCCCCTCGATGCCGCGGAACAGGTCGGTGAAGCGCCGCCGTTCCCCGCTTTCGCCATGGACCAGGGCGATCGCCTCGGCGTTCTCGCGGGCATGGACCAGCCCGAAGCGGAAATTGGCCTCGGCGGTCTGGCGCAGGTCGGTGGCGCTGATCAGCGGCTGGCCGATCCACAGCGCCAGGGTCGAGGCCAGCGCGGCATAGGCGAACGCCACCCACACCAGGAAGCCGGGGATCTCGATCAGGGTCTTGCCGACATGGAACTCGATCCCGCTCGACAGCGCCCACAGGATGCTGACGAAGCTGCCGAGCAGCATCATGCAGTAACTGAGCGAATGGGCGAGGTCGATCGCGTATTCGGTGGTGACGCGGATGTCCTCGGCGATGCGGCTGTCGGGATTGTCGTGCTTGTCCGGCTCGCCCGGCACCCGGTTGAGCAGGTAATGGTGCCCCATCGCCATCCAGCGGTTCTGCAACTGCCGGGTCAGCCAGCGCCGCCAGCCGAGCTGCAACTGTCGCTTGACCCACAGGTGACAGGTGTTGATCACCATGTTGCCGACGAAGATCGTCAGGATGGTCAGCAGCAGCGGGTAGAAGCGGCGGAACGAATGCTGCTCGATCGCGTCGAACAGGCGGGCGTTCCACAGATTGAGCGAAATCGGAATCGCCACCTGGCCGATGGTCAGCAGGATCAGCGCCAGCACCAGCAGCCGGTAGCGCCAGCGGTCCTCCGCCGCCCAGAACGGTCCGGCCAGACGCCAGAACCGCCGCAGGAAAATCCCCAGGGCTCGTACAGGCGACGGCCTGCTCCCCGGCCGTGCCTTGGTTTCCTCGCCGTCGGTCGTCATCGATTTCTCCCCGTCGCCGGGGAGCTCCCCTCACTCCGCCACTTAACCGCGTTTACGGCGTGACGGAAAGAGCCTTTCGGGCCGGTCGGACCGCTTCGATGTCGTCACCCCGTGCCCTGGCGGCAAGGGGGCGGCGATCGTCATGATTCCGCCCACGACAGCCGGGGCGCGTCGCGCTAGTCTGACCGCCGCCCCGCCGCACCCATCAGGGAGTCCGTTCCGTGAAGTTCTTCATCGATACCGCCGACGTTGCCGAGATCCGCGAGCTGGCCGCCACCGGGCTGGTCGATGGCGTCACCACCAATCCGTCGCTGATCGCCAAGAGCGGGCGCAAGATTCTCGATGTGATCGCCGAGATCTGCGACATCGTTCCCGGCCCGATCTCGGCCGAGGTCGGCGCCACCGATTTCGACACCATGCTGGCCGAGGGCCGCAAGCTGGCGGCGCTGCGTCCCAACGTCGCGGTCAAGGTGCCGCTGACCTTCCCCGGCCTCAAGACCTGCAAGGTGCTGGCCGACGAGGGGGTCCGGGTCAACGTCACCCTGTGCTTCTCGGCCAATCAGGCGATCCTGGCCGCCAAGGCCGGCGCCGCCTTCGTCTCGCCCTTCGTCGGCCGGCTCGACGATATCGGCCAGGACGGGATGGAACTGATCGGCGACATCGTCTCGATCTTCGACAATTACCCCGCCTTCACCACCGAGGTGCTGGCCGCCTCGATCCGCCATCCGATGCATGTCACCGAGGCGGCCCGCCTCGGCGCCCATGTCGCCACCGTGCCGCCGTCGGTGCTGCGCCAGATGGTCCAGCATCCGCTGACCGACAAGGGGCTGGCCACCTTCCTCGCCGACTGGCAGAAGACCGGTCAGGCGATTCTCTGACCCAGGACGTTTGCCATAGAAGGGATGGCGCGGGTGGGATAGTCTGACGATCCCGCCCGCACCGGTCGCGGGCTGATGACGGGAAGCAGGATGGCGGCGGATCGGGACCTTTGCGCCGGGCTCGAACCCGGTCTGCGTTTCGCGATGCTGGCCACCCCGAGCGGTGGCTATCTCGATCTCGACTGGGCCGGGGTGCGGGCCTGGCGCCCGGCCGACGGTTTCCTGTGGATCCATCTCGAACGCGACGATCCGGTCGCCCAGGACTGGGTGCGCGAGCAGGCCGGGCTTGATCCGCTGGTGGCGCTGGCGCTGCTGGCCGACGAATCCCGCCCCCGGGTCGAGGATGTCGATGACGCCCTGCTGGTGGTGCTGCGCGGGGTCAACAAGGCCCGTCCCGGCGAGCCCGAACCCGGCGCCCTCGATTCCGAACTGGTGCCGATCCACATCTGGATGGAGGCGACCCGCTGCATCTCGCTGCGCGACAAGGCCCACAGCCTGACCGCGCTGCGCGACCTGCGCCTGTCGATGCTGAACGGCAAGGGGCCGCGCGGCGCCGGCGCGCTGATGGCCCGCATCGCCGAAAAGGTCACCGACCATGTCGGCGATCTGGTCGATGACCTGGAGGAGACGATTTCGCAGCTGGAGGATCAGTTGAGCGAGGGCGGCCCCCACCGCCTGCGCGGGGCGATCGCCGATTGCCGGCGCGGGGTGGTGCAGGTGCGGCGCTATCTCGCCCCCCAGCGCGACGCGCTCTACCGCCTGCGCGCCGACGACGCCAGCTGGCTGACCAAGCGGGCCAAGACCCACCTGCGCGAGGTCAACGACCGCCTCAGCCGCCATCTCGAAGACCTCGACGAAATCCGCGCCCGCGCCTCGATCCTCCAGGAGGAACTGGCGGCGGTGGTGGCGGAACAGACCAACCGCAACCTCTACATCCTGTCGGTGGTGACGGTGATCACCCTGCCGATGACCTTCGTCACCGGCTTTTTCGGGATGAACACCGGCGGGCTGCCGTTCGGGCCCGACCATCCCCAGGGCACCCTGCTCGCCGCCGGCGCGATCCTGGCCACCGCCGGCCTGACCGCGCTGGTGCTGCGCTTCGGCCTGTCGCGCGCCGGCGGGGTCTCCGCCACCGGCGATCCCGCGCCGCCGTCTCCCGACTCCGTTTCCCCCTGTTCCGAACCGAGCCAGAAGGACTCACCGCGATGACCGCGATCACCGAACCGGAGGCGCCGCTGCCGTCCGATCGTTTCTTCAACCGCGAACTGTCCTGGCTCGCCTTCAATACCCGGGTGATCGAGGAGGCGTTCAATCCGCGCCATCCCCTGCTGGAACGGCTGCGTTTCCTGTCGATTTCGGCCTCGAATCTCGACGAGTTCTACATGGTCCGCGTCGCCGGCCTCAAGGGGCAGGTCGAGGCCGGGATGTCCCCGCCCAGCCAGGACGGGCTGACTCCGGCCGAGCAGCTCGCGGCGATCAGCCGCTACGCCGCCGAACTGATGGCCACCCAATATCGCGGCTGGCGCGAGCTGAAGCACGAGTTGCAGGCGGTCGGCATCAACGTGGTCAAGACCGATCATCTGTCGGCCGAGGATGTCGCCTGGCTGGGCGCCAACTTCGCCGAGCAGATTTTCCCGGCGCTGACGCCGCTGGCGATCGACCCGGCCCATCCCTTCCCGTTCATCCCCAATCTCGGCCTCGCCCTGGTGGCGCGGCTGACCCGCCAGCGCGACGGCGAATCGCTGCGGGCGCTGGTGCCGGTGCCGCCGCAGCTGCGCCGTTTCCTCCGCCTGCCGGGCGAGGGGATCCGTTTCTATCCGCTCGAGGACGCCATCACCCTGTTCCTCGACCGGCTGTTCCCCGGCTTCGAGGTCGAGGGCAGCGGCATGTTCCGCGTCATCCGCGATTCCGAGATGGAAATCGACGAAGAGGCGGAGGATCTGGTGCGGACCTTCGAATCCGCCCTCAAGCGGCGCCGGCTCGGCCGGGTGATCCTGCTGACCTTCAAGTCGGGCATCCCCGAGGACCTCAAGGCGCTGATCGTCGCCGAGATGCACGCCGCCCCCAGCGACGTGTTCGAGTTCGAGGGCCGGCTCGGGCTGGTCGATGCCCGCCAGATCATCACCGACCAGCGCGCCGATCTGCTGTTTCCGCCCTACCACGCCCGTTTCCCCGAACGGATCCGCGATTTCGGCGGCGATTGCTTCGCCGCGATCCGCCAGAAGGACATCGTGGTCCACCATCCGTTCGAAAGCTTCGACGTGGTGGTGCAGTTCATCCGGCAGGCGGCGCGCGACCCGCAGGTGGTGGCGATCAAGCAGACCCTCTACCGCACCAGCGCCGACAGCCCGATCGTCAAGGCCCTGGTCGAGGCGGCCGAGGCCGGCAAGTCGGTCACCTGCATGGTCGAGCTGAAGGCCCGGTTCGACGAGGAAGCCAACATCCGCCTCGCCCGCACCCTGGAACGGGCCGGGGCCCAGGTGGTGTTCGGCTTCATGGAGCTGAAGACCCACGCCAAGGTGTCGCTGGTGGTGCGGCGCGAGGACGGCAAGCTGGTGTCCTACGTCCATTTCGGCACCGGCAACTACCACCCGATCACCGCCAAGATCTACACCGACCTGTCGTTCTTCACCTGCGACCCGGTGCTGTGCCGCGACGCCGCCCGCACCTTCAATTTCATGACCGGCTACGCGGTGCCGGAGGGGCTGGAGAAGCTGGCGATCGCGCCGCTGTTCCTGCGCCAGCGCCTGCTCGACCTGATCGCGGCCGAGATCGCCCACGCCCGCGCCGGCCGGCCGGCGACGATCTGGGCCAAGCTCAACTCGCTGGTCGATCCGCAATTGATCGACGCGCTCTACCGCGCCTCGCAGGCCGGGGTGCAGATCGATCTGGTGATCCGCGGCATCTGCTGCCTGCGGCCCGGCCTGCCCGGTCTGTCGGAGACGATCCGGGTCCGCAGCATCGTCGGCCGCTTCCTCGAACATGCCCGTATCCTCTGTTTCGGCAACGGCGCGCCGCTGCCGTCGCGGCAGGCCAAGGTGTTCATCTCCTCGGCCGACTGGATGGGCCGCAACATGGACCGCCGGGTGGAGACCCTGGTGCCGATCGAAAACGCCACCGTCCACGCCCAGATCCTCGACGAGATCATGGTCGCCAACCTGCGCGACACCGAACAATGCTGGCTGCTCGACGCCGAGGGTACCTACCGCCGGCTCGATCCGGGCGAAACCCCGTTCAATGCCCACGCCTATTTCATGACCAACCCGTCGCTGTCGGGACGGGGCAGCGCCCTGGCCGCTCCCGCCCCCAAAACCCGGCCGCACCGCAAACGGGGGTAGGGGCGGGAAAAAGACGCGGGCTCTGCCCGCACCCGCCAAGGGCCGCAAGGCCCTTGGATCCCATCGATGGTCGGCGACCTTGTCCAAGCCGGGAAAGGATTGCGGGCTTCGCCCGCGCTGACCCCCATCGCCCAAGCTGACAGGCGCCGGCCACGCCCGACCATCAAAGGGTTCCAAGGGCCTTGCGGCCCTTGGCGGGTGCGGGCAGAGCCCGCGTTTTTTTTCAGCGTCCGGTGAACACCGGCTTGCGGCGGGCGCGGAAGGCGGCGAGGCCCTCGGCGTAATCTTCGGTGGCGAGGAAGCGGTAGGTTTCCTCCTCGTCGGCCCGGGTCAGCGGGGTGGGATCGTCGAGGCGGCGCAGGAATGCCTTGTGCCAGCGGTGCGACAGCGGCGCGGTTTCGGCGAGGCGGCGGGTGGTGGCCTCGATCTCGGCCTCCAGGGCCTCGTCGGCGACGACGCGGGTCACCAGCCCCTTGGCCAGCGCCTCGTCGGCGTCGAGCAGGCGGCCTTCGAGCAGCAGTTCGAGGGTGATGGCGGGGCCGACGATGCGGCGGATGGTGTCGAGTTCGGGATGGGCCATCGCCAGCCCGAGCCGGTTGATCGGCACGCCGAAGCGGCCGGAGCGGGCCGACAGGCGCAGGTCGCAGCAGCAGGCCAGTTCGAGCCCGCCGCCGACGCACGGCCCCCAGATCGCCGCCACCACCGGCTGCGGGCAGGTGCGGATCGCCTGGAGGGCGGCGCGCAGTTCGGCATCGTAGGCGCGGGTCTGTTCGGGGGTGGACCGCACCGTGTCGAACTCGTCGATGTCGGCCCCGGAGGCGAAGGCGCGGGTGCCGGCGCCGCGCAGCACCACCACCCGCACCGAATCGTCGGCGGCGAGCGTGGTGAAGGCGGCGGCGAGGCCGCGCCACATCGGCAGATCGAGCGCGTTGAGCCGGTCCGGCCGGTCGAGCAGCACCGTCGCCACCGCGCCGGCGCGGTCGAGCCTGATTGCCTCGGTCATCATCCCCCCTGTTGTTTTCCGTTGCGCTGAGCTTGCAGGATATCGGCGATTGTGCCTATAGAGCGCGCACGCGACAAGCAGCCGACCAGGAGAGGGCGTTCCATGGCACATACCGTTTCCCGCACCCATGAACAGAAGCAGGCGGCGCTGACCGCCGCGAGCATCCTGTTGGAAATCGGCGCGGTCAATTTTCGCCCCGAGGAGCCCTACATCCTGACCTCGGGCTGGGCCAGCCCGGTCTATGTCGATTGCCGCAAGGTGATTTCGTTCCCGCGCGCCCGCGCCCGCATCGTCGAACTGATGAGCAATGCGATCCTGCGCCAGTCGGGCTATGAATCGGTCGATGCGATCGTCGGCGGCGAGACCGCCGGCATTCCCTATGCCGCCTGGATCGCCGAGCGGCTCGGCCTGCCGATGCTGTATGTTCGCAAGAAGCCGAAGGGCTTCGGCCGCAACGCCCAGATCGAGGGCGATTTCGAGGACGGCGCCCGGGTGGTGCTGGTCGAGGACCTCGCCTCCGACGGCGCCTCGAAGGTCAATTTCGTCAACGCCCTGCGCGAGGCCGGCTGCAAGGTCGATTTCTCGTTCGTGGTGTTCTTCTACGGCGTGTTCCCCGGCGCGCTGAAGTCGCTGGAAGAGATCGGCGTCGAGCTGAACTACCTCGCCAACTGGTGGGACGTGCTGGAAGTGGCGGAAAACCGTCCGGGCTCGTTCAGCCGTTCCGACATCGAGGCGGTGCGCTCGTTCCTGCACGATCCGGTGCAGTGGTCGGCGCTGCACGGCGGCCGCGGCGCGTAAGGCCCGGTTCGGGCGGGGCCGCCGGTCCCGCCCGATGTTTTCCTCTGTTCCGGGGTACGCGGACATGGCCAAGCTTGAGGTCACGACCAACATCCATTGCCCGCTGATGTGTCGGCCCTGTCCGCAAAAGGGGTTCCTCGCCGCCTATGGCGAGGCGATCCGTGAGCACCGGATGCTCAAGCTGGCGGATTTCGCCACCTTCCTGGCCAAGACCCCCCGGCATGTCACCATCGTCTTCAGCGGCATGTCGGAGCCGTTCATCAATCCCGACTGCATCGCGATGATTGAGCTGGCGCTGTCGTCCGGCTTCAAGGTCGAGGTCTATTCGACCCTGTTCCGCCTGTCGCTGGCCGACGCGGAAAAGCTGCTGGCGCTGATGCGGCAATACGGGCCCCAGGTCAACCGGATGGTGGTCCACCTGCCCGACGCGCGCGGCAACATGCCGGGCTGGAAGCCCAGCCCGGAATACGAGGCGGTGCTCGGCCTGCTGCGCGCGGCCAACAAGGACCGCGCCATCACCAAGATCGCCGCGATCACCATGGACGATTCGGGCGAGGTCGATCCCCGGCTGGCCCATCTCCGCCTGCGGCTGCGCCGGCATGGCTGGAAGCCCAATTCGCGCGCCGGCAGCCTCGACGACGCCCTGATCGCCAGCGAGACCGCCCGGCCGACCACCCCCCGCCACGCGATGCCGCTCCAGTGCAGCCGCGATCCCGGCTACGACAACAACATCCTGCTGCCCAACGGCGAGGTGCTGCTGTGCTGTCAGGACTGGTCGAAGAAGCACGTCCTCGGCAATTATTTCGACCAATCCTATTACGAGCTGTTCGCCGGCCCCGAGATGACCGCGATCCGGGTTGACAATCTGAAGGCCGAATTTTCCGAGCGCAGCCTGTGCCGCCAATGCGTCCATGCCGTGCCGCTGGTGCCGGAGCCGAAGGTCAAGCGGCCCAATCTGCTGGCCCGGCTGACCGCCCGCTTCCGCCGCTCGCGCAAGGGCTGGTGAGCGGCCCGGGGGCGGGGCGGTGACGCTCCTGGTGTTCGGCGGCGCCGGCCAGCTCGGCCGCGCCCTGGCCCGGGCCGGCGGCGACGCGGTGCGCGGCTGCGGCCGGGCCGAGGCCGACATCACCCGTCCGGCCGAGGTGGTCGCCGCCTTCGACCGCCACCGCCCGACCCTGGTGGTCAATGCCGCCGCCCATACCGCGGTCGATCAGGCCGAAAGCGAGCCGGAGCGGGCCTTCGCCATCAATGCCGATGGCCCGGCGGTGCTGGCCGAGGCCTGCCGGGTCCACGGCCTGCCGCTGATCCACCTCTCCACCGATTACGTGTTCGACGGCAGCGCCCGGCGTCCCTATCGCGAGGACGACCCGACCGCGCCGCTCGGGGTCTATGGCCGCTCCAAGCTGGCGGGGGAGCGGGCGGTGCGGGCCGGGCTCGACGCCCACCTGATCCTGCGCACCGCCTGGGTGGTCAGCCCGGGCGGGCGCAATTTCGTGCTGACGATGCTGCGCCTTGCCCGCGAGCGGGCCGAAATCGGGGTGGTGACCGACCAGCGCGGCAGCCCGACCAGCGCCGCCGCGCTGGCCGAGGCGATCCTGCGGCTGGCGGCGCGACTGGAAGCCGGGGCCGGCGGCTTCGGCACCTTCCATTTCACCGGCGGCGGCGCCACCACCTGGCACGACCTGGCCGCCCACATCTTCCGCCGCGCCGCCGAACGCGGCCTGACGGTGCCGGTGCTGAAGCCGCTTTCCAGCGCCCAGTTTCCCACCCCGGCGCGGCGTCCGGCCTGGTCGGTGCTGGATTGCTCCCGCATCCGGGCGGTGCATGGGATCGAACAGACCCCCTGGCCGGTGCTGGTCGATGCCTGCCTGGAGCAGATCTGGTCGGCTTGAGGTGGGCTCCGCCCGCGTCCGCCAAGGGCCGCAAGGCCCTTGTTGGTGTGGACGGCCCCTTACGGCATCTTTGTGCCAAAGTTGGGCAGTCACCGTCCAGCCATAGGGAGCCTCAACGGGGGGACTCTTCGCTGCGTCGAAAGGCTCAGAACTGGAAGTAGATGAAGGTTTTGGGAGTTCCGGCGGTTGTGACAAACACCGTTAAGGCGATCAGGCTATAGGTCAGGGCTTTGACCGGAATGGGCAAGGCCAAATAGTGGGTGCGGAGATCGACACGTTCGGTGAGGTACTGCCAGCCCCATGACGCGGCGATGATCAGGGCCGCGATCACCATTCCGTAGGTGTAGGCCGGCCCGATGCCGCCTGAAACCATCTGAACGAGCAAAGCCTCAGCGGAGGGGAGGTCCTTGGCGCGGAAGGGGATCCAAATCAGCGCCACAAGGTGAAACACTAGCAGCGAGCGAAGCAGGCCCGGGCGACCGGTGCCACCTGGGATCGCTCTTTCGATACAGAGCAGGGCGCCATGAAGCCCCCCCCACAGAACGAAATGCCAAGCGGCGCCGTGCCAAGCGCCCCCCAACAGCATGGTGAGCATCAGGTTGCGGTAGACTCCCCACTTTGTCTTCATTCTGTTGCCGCCGAGGGAAATATACAGGTAGTCACGAAGCCACGATGACAGGGTCAAGTGCCAGCGCCGCCAGAAATCGGTGATGCTGACGGCAACATAGGGACGGCGAAAATTCTCTGGCAGTTCGTAGCCTAACAGTTTGCCGCAGCCGCGGGCTATGTCGGTATAGCCCGAGAAGTCAAAGAAAATTTGCAGGGCAAAGGCGTAAACGCCAAGCCACGCGACAAGCGAATCCACGGAATGTGGTGCGTCAAAAGCCGCGTCGGCATAAATGGCAAGCGTATCCGCCAGGACGAGTTTTTTGAAAATTCCGACAAAGATGAGATACAGCGCTAACTCAAAATCATGAAGGGACAGGGTTGGCTTTTTATTTATCTGCGGAAAAAAGTCGGCGGCGCGGATGATGGGGCCAGCAATGAGATGAGGAAAAAAGGAAACCAGAAAAGCCAGCCGGGACCATTGCCGTTCGGCGGGAATTTGCCGCCGATACACGTCGATCGTGTAGCTAAGGGCCTCGAATGTAAAAAACGATATTCCAACCGGCAACATGATCTGAGCCTCAACCCAATTCAGTTTCCAGCCGATTGAGGCAAGCCCCTCGACAATGCTCCCAATAAAAAAGTTGAAATACTTAAAATAAAAAAGCAGGCCAAGATTCGAGATCAGTGAGACGGAAAGCAGAAGCTTGCGTCTCCGTTCGTTGGTTTCGACGGCCATCCGCAGGCAGAGCGCCCAGTCGATGGTTGTCGTCAGGAGCAGCAGGGCGATTTGCCAGTGGTTGTTGGAGAAGTAGAACCAAAAGCTTGCAATGAGAATAACCCAGAGTCGCAAGGGGCGGCAGGGGGAGGTCAGCCAGGAGATGGTCAGCACCGTCAAAAAGAAAAAAAGATATTCAAACGTATTAAAAAGCATGGCGAGGCTCGTTTTTATCGACAAAAGGTCGAAGCGATTCGGCAATCATTGGGGTGTATTTTTCCATTCCTTTCTGGTTGAGGTGGTCCCAGTCAAAATAATCGTCATCTTTCAGGGTGCTGAGGTCGGTTCGAACGTAAGGAAAGCCTGCCGCGCGCACCCTCGGTTCGATCCGTTCCCGCATGAAGGCGCGCCACTTGTCCCTGACGATTGGATTCCGGTAGACGAAAGGCGCCTCTTCCAGTTCGTTGACGATCAAGGGAATTCCCGCATCCTGGAAGGTTGCCAGGATCGTGTCGAACAGGCGGAGCAATCCGGCGTCGGGCTCGGGAATGATCTGAGACAAGGCTTGGGCATCGTCGATTGGCTGAAGCCCCATCTCCGCCTGTTTGCGACGGAAAAAAGCGGGGTCGATTTCAACGCGGTAATATCCTCCCCCCGCGAGAAAAGCGGTCAAGGAGACCAAATGGCCCTGGTCCCTGTTTTCGACGATGGAGGCTTCCGGGAAACGGCCGGTCAGCGCGACCCAGGCGTCCCGATCCTGCGTGGGGAGCGGCAGCGACCCAGGGGGCGATTCGGGTGGCGATTCGGGGGAGGGGAGGGCGACGAGATCCCGGTTCAGCCATCTGTAGATGTCGTCACGTGTTTCATCCCGTTTTGTGAAGGCCCGCAGCAGAGGGCTGAAGAAAGCAACGTTATCGCCCAATCCATTCGTCGGCACGTTCCAGAACAGATACTGAAGCGCAATCAAGGGTGGGATCGGGTAGACTCTCTGGATAAAGGGAGACTTTCTGTCGGCTCCATCGGTCAGCTTTCCCAGAACCAGACGCTTTAGCGTTGTCAGGAGTGGCATATTGTAAAATAGCTGTGTGCTTGTGCCTGAGTAAAAATTTTGATGCCCGATCGACCAGACGACGATTGTGCCGGGCTTGATGTGCGGGATCAGATCGCGCACCAGTGGATACTGGGTTGGGAACCAATTGGAGAATTGGGCCAGATTTATGGAGTGGGTTCCCAGAATGGGGTCAATCAATTCCGGATGTATTCCGCAGTAAGTACGGCTATCGCCCAGGAAAACCAGATCGTAACGGCCACTCGCCTGCCGATAGAATGCCGCGCGCTCGATGACGCCGCGATCGCCGCCGGCAACGGGTTGAACTGCGGGAACCTGCCACGGACGGTGAAGGGTGAGTGCCATTCCGGTCGCCGCCGCAAAGATCCCGGAATAAAGCAGTACCGTTCCGCGCAGAGTGGTGGGGCGGCACATCCGGGTCACCCAGTGAGCCGATCCGGTTGGGCGCAGGCCCCGGAACAGGCTCCAACACACGACAACCATGGCTAACCCGTTGAGCCAAATCGGGGGGAACAATCGCGCGGTGATGGCGTAATCATGGGTGTTGAAACGAGGATCGGAATGATCCGATGACGAAAACAGGAGTGACTTTCCCCAGTGAGAATAGCGGCCGCCGCCGAGGCGTCTGATGTCATCATGCAGAACGTGAGCGGGACCAAGCGCAATCCCGGATTCTCTCAGAATCAGGGTTGATCGTATCTCATCCAAATTGTCGGTCGAAACATCGGCTATGCGAAAAATAACCGGAAGTTTTAACTTGTATAGTTCTCCGGAAATTTTCTGAATTTCCGAGGGATTTGCTTTGAATTCAAAAGGGATGCCTGCCAAGTTCGCCAGCAGAACTAATCCCGCGACAATAGTAATTGTGTATTTGATCACCTATGACCCCGCGATGTATTTTAATACCCTCATGGCGTGTTTTTTTATGGGGCCGTCGGGGGGTGTACGGATGTGCGCCACGCGGGGTGCCGTTCGCTTCGACTGCCGTAACCTTTGTGTGTAGCTTCTAAAGATGCTGCGTTCTCCTACAACATATGCGAAACATTATCAAGTCGTATGCCGCGATGAATCAGGGCAATCGGGTGAATGGGAATCCTGGGACATTTGTTGGCTGCGCCGGCCTGATTTTGCGGCCTGTGACGTGTTTTCCACAGGCCGCAACGAAAAACAGCCGTCAGGGCGCTATCAGGCGCGTTCACCCGATTGCCCTGCGCGATGAATCGCGCCTCATGGCAAAGAAACAGGATCGTCGAAAGCTGAAGATGCCGATCCTGTTCGATCGGATTCGAACGGAAACTTGCGAAGGGCGGAGCAGCCTGTTTTTAACGTAACGTTTTAAAGAACGCCCGCAGCAACGCGGCGGAAGCGGTTTCGGCGATCCCGCCGTAAACCTCGGGCCGATGGTGGCAGGTGGGGCGGTCGAACACCCGGGCGCCGTGCTCGACGCCGCCGCCCTTGGGGTCGTAGGCGCCGAAATAGAGCCGGCGGATCCGGGCCAGGGCGATCGCGGCGGCGCACATCGGGCAGGGTTCCAGGGTGACGTAGAGGTCGCAGCCATCGAGGCGCGGGCTGCCCAGCGCGGCGCAGGCGGCGCGCAGCACCAGGATCTCGGCGTGGGCGGTGGGGTCGGCGCGGGCTTCGACCTCGTTGCCGGCGGCGGCGAGCGGGCGGCCGTCGCGGACCAGCACCGCGCCGACCGGGACTTCGCCGCGCGCGGCGGCGGCCTCGGCCTCGGCCAGGGCGATCTGCATGAACCGGCTCATGCCTTTCGCTTTAGCATGGCTTCGGCGGCGGCGGAACGCTATAGGAAGCGCCTCGTTTGTTCTGGAGCCCCGGTCGCGATGTCGCGCCGTCCCTGCGTTGGCCTCACCCTCGACCGCGAGCCGCCCGGCGGATTCGCCCGCAGCCCGTGGTACGCCCTGCGCTGCAATTACGCCGAGGCGGTGGCGGCGGCGGGCGGGGTGCCGCTGCTGCTGCCGCATCATCCCGAACTGGCGGCGGAGATGCTCGACCGGCTCGACGCGGTGATCGTCACCGGCGGGGCGTTCGATGTCGATCCGGCGCTGTATGGCGCCGAGCGGGCGGCCGAGACCCGGGCGATCAAGCCGGAGCGGACCGCGTTCGAGCTGGCTTTGCTGCGGGCGGCGCTGGGGCGCGAGCTGCCGCTGCTGGGGATCTGCGGCGGGGCGCAATTGCTGGCGGTGGCGCTGGGGGGCGGGCTGATCCAGCATCTGCCGGGGCATGAGGGCATCCCGGCCGAGCGGGCGGCCCATCCGGTGCGGATCGCGCCGGCAACCCGGCTGGCGGCGATCGTCGGGGCGGATGACATCATGGTCAATTCGACCCATCATCAGGCGATCGGCGCGGTGCCGCCGGGGCTGGTGGTCAACGCCCGCGCCGCCGACGGGGTGGTGGAGGGCGTCGAGATGCCGGGGCGGGTGTTCCGCCTCGGGGTGCAATGGCATCCGGAATACCGGATCGGAACGGCCGACCAGGCGTTGCTGGCGGCCCTGGTGGAGGCGGCGCGGCGATGAGTGACTCTCCTTCTTCTTCCGGCGGCGAGCGGATCGCCAAGCGGCTGGCCCGCGCCGGCCTGTGTTCGCGCCGCGAGGCCGAACGCTGGATCGCCGAGGGGCGGGTCAGCGTCAACGGCACCGTGCTCGACAGTCCGGCCCGGGTGGTCGAGGCCGGCGACCTGATCCTGGTCGATGGCAAGCCGGTGGCCGAGCCGGAGCGGACCCGGCTGTGGCGCTATCACAAGCCGGCCGGGCTGGTCACCACCCACCGCGACCCCGAGGGGCGCAAGACGGTGTTCGCCGCCCTGCCGGCCGACATGCCCCGGGTGGTGTCGGTCGGGCGGCTCGACCTCAATTCCGAAGGGCTGCTGCTGCTGACCAATGACGGCGCGCTGGCGCGGCGGCTGGAACTGCCCGGCAATGCCTGGGTGCGGCGCTACCGCGTCCGCGTCCATGGCGAGGTCGATCCGACCGTGCTGGTGCGGCTGGAGCAGGGCGTTACCGTCGAGGGCGTCACCTATGGCCCGATCAAGGCGATCCTCGACCGCCAGCAGGGCGCCAATGCCTGGCTGACCGTGTCGTTGCAGGAAGGCAAGAACCGCGAGGTCCGCAAGGTGATGGAGCATCTCGGCTGGCCGGTGACCCGGCTGATCCGGGTCGCCTACGGTCCGTTCCAGTTGGGCACCCTGGCCGAGGGCGCCGTCGAGGAGGTGCCGGGCAAGGTGCTGCGCGAGCAATTGGGCGGGGCCAAGCCGGTGCTGAAGCCGAAGGCCGAGTCCCGCTCGGCCGGCGAGCGCGAAAAGGAGGAGCGCCAGGAGCGCCGCGCCGCCGGGCGGGCGCGGGCCGGGGCGGGCAAGCCGACCAAGGAGGGTGGCCGTGCTGCGCCTCGTCGCCGGAACCCATAGGGGCCGCCGTCTGGTCGCGCCGCCCGGCCGCATCGCCCGGCCGACCGCCGACCGGGTGCGGCAGGCGCTGTTCGACATGCTGGCCCATGGCGGGCTGGTCGAGCTGGAGGAGGCGCGGGTGGTCGATGCCTTCGCCGGCTCGGGCGCGCTCGGGCTCGAAGCCCTGTCGCGCGGGGCGGCGCGGGCGTGGTTCCTCGACACCCACCCCGAGTCGCTGGCGGCGATCCGCGCCAATGTCGCCAGCCTGGGCGAGGAGGGCAGGGCGCGGGTGCTGCGCGCCGACGCCACCCGCCCGCCGCCGGCCGAGGCCGCCTGCGATCTGCTGCTGCTCGATCCGCCTTATCATCAGGGGCTGGGGGGGGCGGCGCTGGGTGCGCTTGATGCCGCCGGCTGGGTGGCGCCCGGGGCGCTGGCGGTGATCGAGGTCGCCGCCGACGAGGATCTGGTGGCGCCGCCCGGCTTCACCCTGGCCGACCAGCGCGGCCACGGTCCGGCCCGGCTGTTCTTTCTGCGCAAGGGCTGAGCGTCGCGCGGCCGAGGGCGGCCGGCGGGTTCAGCCGAACAATTTGTCGATGGCGTCCTGGCCGAGCAGGGTGTCGGCCTCGTTCTGGGTCAGGCCCTGGCCGGGCAATTGCGGGCCGTGCAGCAGGGCGCGGTCGGGATCCTCGGCCTTGGCCTCGGTCTCGGCCCCCTGGTTGAGTTCGACCACCACCTTGGTCAGTTCGTCGCGGCCCCAGGTGACGATGATCGCGTTGATCCGCGCCTCGACGAATTTCAGCGAATTGACCACCTTGGCGATGCGCTGGCCGGTGATGTCCTGGAACGAGCAGGCCTCGAACACCTGATTGACGTGGTCGGAGACGGCATTGAAGGTGTCGGCCAGCTCGGGCGGGCTGTCGGGGCGGGCGCGCGCCTTGCTCATCAGGTCGTCGATCGCCTCGACGTTTTCCATGATGGTGTTGGTGGCGCCCTCGGTGGCATCGACGATGGCGTCGAGTTGCTCCGACATGCCGCCGAAATGATCGGCGGAACCGTTGGGATTCAGAGCGGCCAGTTCCGCACGGATCTTTTGCAGATGCCCGAACAGCCCAACCAATTCCCGCTTCAGGTGGGCGTAATCAGCCCCGCCCTTGGAGACGGACATCGAAAAAACCCGCACTCGTTAGTACAGGGCGATCATAGACCGAATATCCAGGGGGCGCCAGTGGTGCAGAAGAAGAAGGTGGGGGGCGATCTCGCCATCCGGTGGCGGATCCGCACGTTACGGGGTGTCGGCGGGGTGGCGCGGCTTCCATTGGCTGTGTCGGGCTGAGGCGGACCCGTTGCGGGAGGGGCGCGCGGCCGGGGCGGCGGCGGGGGAACGGGGGCGCGGCGTGATTGACAGGGCCGGCGCGCCGGCTTATACACGTCCGCTCTTTTTTCCCGTTCCCGCTGTTCATCGGAGAAGCCTCGTGAAGCGTACCTATCAGCCGAGCAAGATCGTTCGCGCCCGCCGTCATGGTTTCCGTGCGCGCATGGCCACCGTCGGCGGCCGTAAGGTGATCGCCAACCGCCGCCGCCAGGGCCGCAAGAAGCTGTCCGCCTAGGGGCGATGACGGCGCGGCTCGAACGGCTGAAAAAACGGGCCGATTTCCTGCGCGTCGCCGGTCTCAGACGCAAATGGGCGGCGCCCGGCCTGATTCTCCAGGCGGCGCCCGGTCCGGACCGGGACGCGAACGCCGACTCCTTGCGGGTCGGCTTCACCGTCTCCAAGAAGGTGGGTAATTCGGTCTGCCGCAACCGCGCCCGGCGAAGGCTGCGCGCGGCGGTGGCCGAGCTGTTTCCCTCCCGTGCCGCGCCCGGCCTCGATTACGTGGTGATCGGCCGTCGCGAAACCCTGACGCGGCCATATTCTCTTCTCTTGCAGGATTTGGCCACGGCGTTAAAACGTCTCGGCGCCCTGCGCGTCGAGTCTGTCACGCCGTCGCCCGGCGCGTGAGGAGAGTGATGAACCCCGTCGGTGTGGTCCTGCGCGGCGCGATCCGCGCCTACCAATACCTGATCTCGCCGCTGCTGCCGCCGAGCTGCCGGTTCCTGCCCTCGTGCTCGGCCTATGCGGCCGAGGCGATCGAGGTGCATGGGCCGCTGGCCGGGTCGGCGCTGGCGGTTCGCCGTCTCTGCCGCTGCCACCCCTGGTCGGAGGGGGGATTCGATCCGGTTCCTCCGCGCTCCCGTCAGTCGGAAAGGATGTCATGAACGACCAGCGCAACCTCTTCGCCGCCATTGCCGTTTCGGTCCTGATCCTGGTCGGCTGGCAATATTTCTTCCCGAGCAAGCCGCCGGAGCCGACCCCGGCCGCCCAGACCGCGCCGGCCGCCGGCCCCGCCGCGACGCCGCCGGCCGCCCC
>NZ_JBHUIY010000041.1:0-34528 GCF_042683125.1 Phaeospirillum tilakii | reverse complement strand
CAAAAAAACCTATCACGATTACAATCCCCCTCGCCGCGCCAGCGCATTAACGCGGGGTGGAGCAGCCCGGTAGCTCGTCAGGCTCATAACCTGAAGGTCGTAGGTTCAAATCCTGCCCCCGCAACCACTTTTGTTATAACTCGCTCCAATGCGAGATCTGATCCAAACCCCCGCAGGCTAACCCCTTGCGGGGGTTTCGTTTTTGGCCATTGCCATTTTTCTCTCGAAGAATTTCTGGCGGCGCCGGCTCGGTACAGGATGATCCCGGGGGAAGCGGAGAGCAATCCAGCTTTCCGCAAAGGGGCACAGGCCCTGCCGCCGTTGCCGCTTTGATCGATCGTCCTGAGCTGGAGCAGGGGAGGGCGATGATCGCCTGAGCAAAAGAACGCGCGCTCGCCGAGGATCCGTGTTGATCGCTCCCTTTTGTGATCGAGTTAACAACCAATAGAGGCTTTTGCGGTGATTAATGTTCGTTGAATGAGATTGTACGGAGGCGCGCCATGTCCGGTAGAAGGCCTGGATATCTGATGGCGGTGATGATCTTGGGGATGCTTGGAGGCTGCGCCTCTCCTGCGGAGCCCCCGGCTTCATCGCCATTGCCACCATCGTCACCGTCCCCACCAGATATCTCCCCTTCCATTCCGCCACCACCGCCCCGTCCGGTACCGCCACCCCGGCGCCCGGTTTCTCGTCCTTCTGATCTTCCGCCGGACCAGATCCGATACCGGACCCCGGAGGAGGTCAGCGCGGTGCTTGGCCCGCCCACCGTCAGTTCGGTCCGGGGGATGGCGACGCTCTGGGAATATCACGGCAAGGACTGCCCGCTGTTCCTGTCATTTTATCCCGAGGTGCCCGGCAACAAACTGCGGCTGTTCGGGATCGAGACCGAGGGCGGGATTTCCCTGCCCGCCTGCCTGGGGCGGTGGCGGGATCGGGGACAGGATCATGGAAAATAGCCCCCGCATCGCCCTGGTCGATGACGACGCCCTGTTCCGGGAATCCCTCATCCTCAATCTGACCGCGGTCGGTTACGCGGTGCGGGGCTGGGAGGAGGGGGCGGCGTTTCTCGCCGCTTTGGGCAAACAAGAGCTTCCCGACCTGGTCCTGCTCGACTGGAAGATGCCCGGTCTCAATGGGATCGAGGTTCTGGCACGGCTCCGCGCTCTTCGTCCTGAACTCCCGGTGATCTTTCTGACCGTGCTGGGGGAGCAGGTCTTCGAGGAAGCCGCGCTCCTGGGCGGTGCGGTCGATTTCGTCGAGAAGTCGCGCGGCTTCACCATCCTGGAGCGGCGGATCCGGATCATTCTGGGGCGGGTGCCCGTGAGGGGTGTGGCCGGTGCTGACGACCGGATCGTGATCGGGGACCTGATCCTCGATAGCGAAAGCCGCCGCGCCTTCTGGCGGAATCAGCCCGTTGATCTCACCGTCACCGAATTCGCGATGGTCCTGGCTCTGGCCGGCAAGGCCGGACGCGATGTCGGCTTCCGACCAATATACGATGCCGGTCGAGGCAAGGGGTTCCATGCCGGCACCGGCCACGATGGTTACCGCGTCAACGTGCGGGCCGCCATCAAGCGCATCCGGGGCAAGTTCAGGGCGCTTGATCCGGACTTCGACCGGATCGTCGCCTATCCCGGCTTTGGCTACAGCTGGCGGGTGGACCATGGGTAAAGAGCTTGTCCGCTATTTTCGTTCGTTTGCGGTCAAGCTGATCGCGGCGTTCGTGATCTTTTCCATCGTCCCGGTCCTGCTGGTCCAGCGGTTCGACGCCGCCGAGCAGGAGCAGGGCGCGCTGTTGCTGCATCTGGCGCAGGAACAGGGACGCCTGGCTGGAGAAGCGCTGTTTCCGTTGCTCGACACCCTGACCCCGCGCGGGACACAGCGGATCGATTCGACGGCGCGTCGGTTGGCCGAAGGAGGGCTGTCGATCAAGGTGCTGTTCCGCCCGGCCGTCGCTTCCGGTTCTTTTCTCCTGGTCGCCTCGGCTCCCGAGGACGAGGGTGGGCAACACGGCACGATGAACCGTCTGCTTGCCAGCGGGGTGCTGGCACCGCTTGAGGCCAGTTGCACCGGCAGTCAGCCGTTGAGCCTGCGCCTCCCCGGTGCCGATGGCGAGGTTCTGACCTATCTCGCCCCCTATCCCCGTCCCGCCGGATGCTGGGTGGTGATCACCGCGCAGCCGTCCGGCCCTCTCGCCGAACGATTGCTCGGGCGCCCCTACTGGCGGGTGCCGGAGATCCAGGCCGCCGCCCTGATCTATGCGGTGATGGCGCTGCTGGTGCTGTCGATCTTCACCGACGCCTGGACCAATCTGCGTCGGTTTCGTGCGGTCGCCCGTGCCGTGGTCGCCGGGGAAAACCGTGGCAGTTTTGCCGAAGCTAACCGGGTGCCCGATCTGGCCGAGGTGGCGCGGGAGTTCGACACCATGGTGGCTACGCTGCGGCGGTCCGAAGCGCTGATCCGTCAGGCGGCGGAAGAAAACGCCCATGCCCTGAAGGCCCCGCTGGCGGTGATCGCCCAGGCAATCGAGCCGTTGCGCCGCGACCTGCCGGAGGACTCCGCTGGCCTGCGGCGCAGTGTCGAACTGATTTCTCTTTCGGTCGATCGGCTTGATGCCCTCGTGTCAACCGCACGCCGGATCGACGAGACCATCGCCAGTCTGGTTGATTGTCCCCGCCACCGAGTCGATCTTTCCGCTCTGCTTGTGGCGTTGGGAAAAGGCTTCGCCCATTTCGCCGAGGAGCGGGGCCTGCATCTTGACCTTCACATCGCCCACGGGTTGGTGGTGGTCGGCGGCGCGGAGCAGATCGAGATCATTGCCGAG
Source organism: Phaeospirillum tilakii (assembly GCF_042683125.1). Taxonomy (NCBI): domain Bacteria; kingdom Pseudomonadati; phylum Pseudomonadota; class Alphaproteobacteria; order Rhodospirillales; family Rhodospirillaceae; genus Phaeospirillum; species Phaeospirillum tilakii. The sequence goes on along the minus strand of NZ_JBHUIY010000041.1, from coordinate 31,704 downwards.
AACCTGATCGACAACGCCTTCGATTTTTCCCCGCCAGGGGGGACGGTGACGTTGGAGGTCCGGCGATCCGGACCGATGGCCGAGATGATCCTGTCCGACCAGGGTCCAGGAATCCGGGATTTGGACATCAATCAGATTTTCGAGCGTTCGGTCTCACGCCGTCAGGACGGTGCGGAGCATGACGGTCTCGGCCTGTGGATCGTCCGCCGCAATGCCGAGGCTATGGGCGGTCGGGTCTGGGCCGCCAATCGACCCGATGGTGGGCTGATCGTCACGGTGGCCCTGCCCCTGGCGGAGTGAGCCGGTCCCCGGATTGTCACCGCCTTCTCACGCGCAGGCCCCCGCCGACAAGGTATTTCTATCGATGTTGGGGGCCGGTCTCGCCGCGTGATGGCGCGATCAGCCCCCCGGATCTTCCGATGATCGAGAGCCAAGACGATTGCGCGGCGACGCGCAACCGACCGGGGGGACTCCGTCATGACCGAAGAGGGCATCGGGACTATCGGGTGGGATTGGCGTGACCGGGCCCATTATCGCGACCTGCTCCACCTGGACCGGGCGGGATGGGCCTGGAAATGGCTGCGGCGCAATCCTGACTACATTGACCAAGTCGGCCGAACCCGAAAGCAGCCCGATCCGACGTATGCAGCAGGAGTCCCGGTTCTTTTATCCGACGGAGATGCATCTGGCTGGGGGCTGCATTTTTGCCGAGGCCGCCGCCACTCCCAGCGCCGATGCGCGGATATTCTGGCGGGCCGACTGGGATCCCTCGGTGGTGCTGGTCGAAGCGCGGCCGGTTTCGTCCGGGGATGCCGAGGCTTTCGATCTTCAGCGCTTTGCCGCCTGGGCCACCGTGCTCCGCTTGGCCGATGGGCGAGAATTGCTTCTCCTCAGCGATGGCGTTCGCCATCTCCAGCTCGAACTGATCGACGGCACGCTGCTGGCCGGGCCGGTTCGCCTGCATTACGCCCTGTCCGGGATCACCCAGATCGACGTGAAGACCCTGACCTTGCGCCGTCTGGTGGTGCTGTGCCGCCGGGGACGATTCCCAACCGGTCTGTTTCCGCCCGAGCCGCGCGCGCGCCGCTGGGCTCTGGCGTTGCAGGCCTACGACGGCCTGACCACCGGCGCCAGCCATCGCGAGATCGCAATGGCCTTGTTTGGCGACACCACCGTGCGAGAGGACTGGAACGGCCGGTCTCAATATTTGCGGCTGCGGGTCCGGCGGTTGATCCAAGTCGCGACCGCCCTGGTTCAGGGCGGCTATCGCGACCTGCTGGGATGAGCTGGGACGGGGCGCTGGGTCAAAGAGGGAGGGGCGAGTGGGGAATCCGCGATGGGTGTCGGGGCGGAGAGAGAGGCTTTCCGCCGGTCCGTCGAGGAGAACCGTGATGGCGTCTGATCGGACCAGCCTCTATGCCGAAATCACCAACCGGATCATCGCCGAGCTCGAAGCCGGCCGGCTGCCCTGGGTCCAGCCCTGGGGCCGCGCCGACGGCCCGGGCGATCTCGGCCTGCCCCGCAATGCCGCGACCGGCCGGCGCTATTCGGGGATCAACGTGCTGATTCTGTGGGGGGCGGTGTTCCGCCACGGCTTCTCCGGCCAGGGCTGGCTGACCTTCCGTCAGGCCCTCGCCCTGGGCGGGTCGGTGCGCAAGGGCGAGCACGGCACCACCGTGGTCTATGCCGACCGCTTCATCCCCGAGGAGGAACGTCGGCGCGTCGCGCGCGACGGCGGCGAGCCCGGGGCGATCCCGTTTCTCAAGCGCTTCACCGTGTTCAACAGCGACCAGTGCGACGGCCTGCCGGCGGATCTGGTCACCCCGCCGCCGCCGGTGCCGGAGGGGCTGATCCTGCCCCAGGCCGAGGAGTTGATCCGGGCCAGCGGTGCCGCCCTGCGTCTCGGCGGCGACCAGGCCTTCTACAGCCCGGGGCTCGATTACATCCAGGTGCCCCGGCCCGAATCCTATTTCGAGCCGATCAACTGGCACCGCACCGCGCTGCATGAGCTCGGCCATTGGACCGGTCATCCTGCCCGGCTCAACCGCAATCTGTCCGGCTCCTATGGCTCGAAGCTGTATGGCCAGGAGGAACTGGTGGCGGAAATGACCAGCGCCTTCACCTGCGCCAGCCTCGGCATCGTTCCCACCGTCCGCCATGCCGATTACATCGGCTCCTGGCTCGAGGTGCTGCGCGACGACGACCGCGCGATTATCCGCGCCGCCAGCGCCGCCTCGAAAGCGGCCGATTATCTGCTCGCCTTCCTGCCGGCGCGGCGGGGCGAGTCCGACAGCGAGGCGGCGTGATGGGCCCGTTTAGCCGCAACGGCATGGTCGGGATGGCGCTGCTGTTCGCGGCGATCGGCCTCACCCCCGAGCCCAAACCGGTCCTGTCCGGGCCGGCCCGGGTGATCGATGCCGCCACTCTGGTCGTCGCCGGCCGCACGGTGTGGCTCACCGGGCTCGACGCCCCCGAGCCCGGCCGGATCTGCGGGCGCAAAACCGGGCGTAACGAACCGTGCGGCCGGGGCGCGGCCGACGCCCTGCGCCAGCACATCGGCGATCGTCCGGTCGAATGCTGGGGGCGGTCCCCAGCAAAGGGGGAGGCACTGCTGGCGACCTGCCGGGTCGGTGGCAACGACCTCAATGCCTGGCTGGTCCGGCGGGGCTGGGCCCGGGCCTGCCGCGATGGTGTCGAGACGGCGGAGCGGCCGCGTTGGCTGGTTCCTTCCTGCCGGCGAAACCGCTGAGCCAGGGCAGAGGCAGAGGAGGGCAGGGGATTCGTGACGGGTTCGGAAGGCCGCGAGAGTTTCCCGGCCGGCCCGTCGCGGAGACCCGACATGACCCCAACCAAGCTCACCCTCAGCACGTCCCGCGACATTCCCTTCAACAAGCTGGTGCTGTCGCAGGCCAACGTCCGCCGGATCAAGGCCGGACTCTCGATCGAGCAGTTGGCGGAGGACATCGCCCGCCGCACCCTGCTGCAGAGCCTGACCGTCCGGCCGATCCTCGACGGCGACGGCAATGAGACCGGCCTGTACGATGTGCCGGTCGGCGGCCGCCGCTACCGCGCCCTTGAACTGCTGGTGAAGCAGAAGCGCCTCGCCCGCACTGCGCCGGTGCCCTGCGTCATCCGCACCGACGGTCTGGCGGCCGAGGATTCCCTGGCCGAGAATCTCGAGCGCGCCCCGCTGCATCCGCTCGACCAGTTCCGCGCCTTCCAGACCCTGCGCGAGGCCGGCCTCGGCGACGAGGACATTGCCGCCCGCTTCTTCGTCACTCCGGTGGTGGTCCGCCAGCGGCTGCGGCTGGTGACGGTGTCGCCCAAACTGCTCGACCTCTATGCCGAGGATCAGATCACCCTCGACCAGGTGATGGCCTTTTCCGTTACCTCCGACCATGCCCGTCAGGAGCAGGTGTGGGACAGTCTGGTCCGCGCCTATAACCGCGAGCCCTATTATATCCGCAAGCTGCTGACCGAGGGGACGGTGCGGGCCGCCGACAAGCGGGTCCGCTTCGTCGGCATCGAGGCCTATGAGGCCGCCGGCGGGGTGGTGCAGCGCGACCTGTTCGAGCCCGATGGCGGCGGCTGGCTGCAAGACCCGGCCCTGCTCGACCGGCTGGTGGCGGAGAAACTCGCCGCCGTGGCCGAAACCGTGCGGGCCGAGGGGTGGAAATGGATCGAGGGTGCCCCCGATTTCCCCTATGGCCATACCGCCCGGATGCGGCGGCTGATCGGTACTCCGATCCCGTTGACCGAGGCGGATCAGGCGGAGCGGGACCAGCTTCAGGCCGAGTATGACCGCCTGATCGAGGCCCATGCCGGGGCCGACGCGGTGCCGGAGGAGATTGAACGTCAGGTCGAGGAGATCGGCATTGCCCTGGCCGCGTTCGACGACCGGCCGCTGTCGTTCGATCCGGCCGAGATCCTCCGCGCCGGGGCGTTCGTCAGCATCGACGCCGATGGCGACCTGCGGGTCGATCGCGGCTATGTCCGGCCCGAGGACGAGCCGGTGACCGATCCCGTGCCGGTCGAGGCGGTCGCCACGATTCCGGTGGTGGAGCCCGGTATGCCGGTGGCCGAGCCTGGACCGGCCAACACCGAACCGCCGGAGGAAGACGAGGGGCTGAAGCCGCTGCCCGACCGTCTGGTCGCCGAGCTGACCGCGCACCGGACCCTGGCCCTGCGCGATGCCCTGGCCCGCGCTCCCGACGTCGCCTTCCTCGCCGTGCTGCATGTGCTGTGCCTGCAGGCCTTCTATCGCAGCGGTGCGGATTCCGCCCTCGACATCACCGCCCACAGCCCGGCTTTCACCGTCCAGCCGCCCGGTCTGGCCGACACCGCGCCGGCCAAGGCGATCGACGCCCGTCACCAGACCTGGCTCGGGCAGTTGCCGGCCGATCCCGCCGATCTGTGGGACACGCTGACCGGGTTCGACGGTGACAGCCAGGGGGCGTTGTTCGCTCATTGCGCCGCGCTGACCGTCAATGCGGTGCGCGAGCCCTGGACCCGGCGTGGCCGTGCCCTCGACCATGCCGACCGTCTCGCCCGGGCGGTGGAACTCGACATGGCGGCGGCGGGCTGGGTGCCGACCGTTGACACCTATCTCGGCCGGGTCACCAAGGCCCGCATCCTTGACGCGGTGCGCGAGGCCAAGGGCGCGGAGACCGCCCAGTTGATCGACCACCTGAGGAAACCGGACATGGCCCGCGAGGCCGAACGCCTGCTGGCTGGCACCGGCTGGTTGCCCGACATCCTGCGGGCTCCGGAGCCCGGCCCCGAGCCGGAACGCGCCCAGGAGCCGCCAGTCGATCTGCCTGATTATCTGACCCAGGCCGCCGAGTGACTCCATCGGTCGGGAGCCCGGCATCCGTGTCGGGCTCTTGATCGTCTTCCGTCCTTCAACCATGCTCTCCCCCGGATCATAACCAGAACGGGGCGCGTGGATGTTTTTCGGCCGCAGGGAAATCGTCAGCATCTGTGTCGGGGATCGGTTCGAAAAGCAAAGTCATCCCCGGACGCTCTGGCGGGTTGAGGCCGTGATCGACCGGCCTGATTTCCCCCGCCATGTCCGTCTCGTCAATGATGCCCATCGTCGCGTCGCGACTGTTGCCCAGTCGGTGCTGTCCGGTCCGGACTACCGGGTCGTTTCCGCCGACCGGTCGGTCTAGCGGTCATCCCTGGTGCAAGGGCCGACGGAGGAAAAAGAGCAACTGGCCGGGCTGGTCGAGCGGGTTACCTTTCACAGCCCCGAGACCGGGTTCTGCGTGATCCGGGTCAAAGCCCGGGGCCAGCGCGATCTGGTCACCGTGATTGGCTCGGCCGCCTCGGTCCAGCCCGGTGAATATGTTCACGCCATCGGCCGCTGGGATAATCACCGCGACCACGGCCTGCAGTTCAAGGCGACCTTTCTCAAGGTGATGCCGCCGACCTCGCTTGACGGGATCGAGCGCTATCTCGGCTCGGGGATGATCAAGGGGATCGGCCCGGTTTACGCCAAAAAGCTGGTCAAGGCGTTCGGCGAGGCGGTGTTCGACGTGATCGAGCGGGAGCCGGATCGGCTGCGTCAGGTCGATGGGATCGGCCCGGTGCGGGCGAAACGGATCGTTGCCGGCTGGGCCGACCAGAAGGCCATTCGCGAGATCATGCTGTTCCTGCAGGCACACGGCGTCAGCACCGCCCGTGCCGTGCGGATCTACAAGACCTATGGCACCGATGCCGTCGCCCGGGTCAGTGAGAATCCCTATCGGCTGGCCCGTGATATCCGGGGCATCGGGTTCCGGACCGCCGATGTGATCGCCGAGAAGCTGGGGATCGAGAAAACTTCGATGATCCGCGCCCGGGCCGGGTTGTCCTATGCCCTGATGGAGGCGGTGAGCGACGGCCATTGCGCCTTGCCCGAAGACGATCTGCTGACCCTGGCCGAACAGTTGCTCGAAATTCCCCGCCCCCTGCTGGTCGAGGCGCTCGGATTGGAATTGGCCGATGACATCGTCACCGCCGATAGCATCGGCGAGCGGCGCTGTATCTTCCTTCCCTATCTCTGGCATGCCGAGCAGACGATTGCCGCCCGGTTGCGCGCTCTGGCCTCGGTGTCCATGCCCTGGCCGGACATTGATCCGGACAAGGCGATCCCCTGGGTCGAGGGCAAGCTCGGCGTCACCCTGGCCGACAGTCAGCGCGCCGCCATTGCCGTGGCGCTGGACTCGAAGGTGATGGTGATCACCGGTGGACCCGGCGTCGGCAAAACCACCCTGGTCAACTCGATCCTGCGCATCCTTGCCGCCAAGGGTGGTTCGGTGGCGCTGGCCGCGCCGACCGGCCGCGCCGCCAAACGATTGTCCGAGAGCACTGGCCTGGAGGCGAAAACCATCCATCGTCTGCTCGAGTTCGGTCCCGTCACGGGCGGCTTCAAGCGGTCGGAAGAGATGCCGCTGGCCTGCGATCTGCTGGTGGTCGACGAGACCTCGATGGTCGATGTGCCGATGATGGCGGCGTTGCTGCGGGCGGTGCCGGATCGGGCCGCGCTCATAATCGTCGGGGATGTCGATCAATTGCCCTCGGTCGGTCCCGGTCAGGTGCTGGCCGATATCATTGCTTCCGGACTGGTGCCGGTGGCCCGGCTCACCGAAATCTTCCGGCAGGCCGCCGCCAGCCGGATCATCACCAACGCCCACCGGGTCAACCGGGGCGAGATGCCGGATCTGGTTCCGCCGCGGGAGGGCGAGACCGACTTCTATTTCGTGCCCGCCGCCGAGCCGGAGGATGCCATTCCCAAGATCATCGAGGTGGTGCGCAACCGGATTCCCCGCCGCTTCGGCTTCGATCCGGTCCGCGATGTCCAGGTGCTGTGCCCGATGCAGCGTGGCGGCACCGGGGCCCGCTCGCTCAATGTCGAACTCCAGAAAGCCCTCAACCCCGGTCAATTCGATCAGCCGGCGGTCGAACGGTTCGGCTACACCTATCGGGTCGGCGACAAGGTGATGCAGACCGAGAACGACTATGAGAAGGAGGTGTTCAACGGCGATATCGGCTTCGTCACCGCCCTCGATCCTGATGCCAACGAGCTGACCATCGATTTCGACGGCCGTCCGGTGGTCTATGCCTTCGGCGAACTGGACGAGGTGGCGCTGTGTTACGCCACCACCATTCACAAGTCGCAGGGCTCGGAATATCCCTGCGTCGTGATCCCGGTGATGACCCAGCATTACATGATGCTGGAGCGCAATCTGCTCTACACCGGCATCACCCGGGGCCGTCGTCTCGTCATCCTGGTCGGGCAGCGCAAGGCCATCGGCATGGCGGTGCGGGGCGCCAAGGACCGCCGCCGCTGGTCGAAACTGCGGGACCGGCTTACCCGGACCTGACCGGACCCAAAGGAAGAGGGGGGCCGGGACGGGCGTGAGCCGGTCCGGGACCAGAGAGAGCGTTCCGGCGGCGGTTCCCCCTCCCGCTCTCCTGGATGTCCCGCCATGAGTCCGATGCCCGCGCTTGCGGCCGCTCCGGCTGCCGCGTCCTCTTCCGCCTCCTTCTTGATCTCTGCCGCCCGCGCTCTGCTGCTCCATCTGGAACGGGGGCAAAGCCTCGACACCGTCGCCCTGCGCGCGGCGATGGTTTCTGCCTGTGGCGGGTCCGATGCCGAAGGCGTCTGGACCTGGAAGGAGGCTTACGAGGCCGGCGAGGCGGCACAGGTTCTGTTCCTGCGGAAGTTCGGCCCAACGATGCGGACCGCGTCGCCGCACCGCTTCCTGTCGATGCTCGACCGTGTCGCGGCTCTGCTGCCCTCGCAGACCCGGCGTTCGCCCGAATCCCAGGCCCTGCAGCAATTTTCGACCCCGATCCCACTCGGTTCGGTCGTCGCCCTCGCCGCCGGGATCGGCCCGTCCGATCTGGTGTTGGAGCCCTCCGCCGGGACCGGCCTGCTGGCGATCTTCGCCGAACTGGCCGGGGCGTCGCTGCTCCTCAATGAGCGTGCCGACCTCCGCGCCGGGATCCTGGCCGAGTTGTTTCCCCGGGCCGGCCTGACCCGGTTCGACGCGGCACGGATCGATGACCATCTCGATCCCGCCCTCCGCCCGACCGTGGTGCTGATGAACTCGCCTTTTTCCACCGAAATCCTGGTCGAGCGGCGGAGAGCCGAAGCCGGGTTGCGCCATCTCACCTCGGCCTTGGCCCGCCTTGCCCCCGGCGGGCGGCTGGTGGCGATCACCGGGGCTGGCCTGTCGCCGGAATCCTCAACCTGGCATGACGGATTCGTTCGTCTTCAGACTCAGGGCCGGGTGGTGTTCACCGCCGCCCTGGCCGCCGGGGCGTTCTCCCGTCACGGCACCGGGGTTGAGACCCGGCTGACCGTGATCGACCGTCTGCCCGCCGAGGATCCGACCTTGTTCCCTCCCTCGGCCGGGGTTGCCGAGGATGTCCCGACTTTGCTCGATTGGGTTCTCCAGCAGGTGCCCTCCCGGCCGGCTCTTTCGCCCCCGTTGCCGATTTTACGTCCGACCCGGTCGATTCCGGTGAGGCTCCCCCTGTCGCGCCCGGCGCCATCGGTTGCGGTTACCGCGGTAGCGCCCCCTTCATCCGCGACTGAACTGACGTTCGAGCCCTGCGATTGGGCGCCCGAGACGGTGGGACGGATCACCGACGCCCTTTATGAGCCCTATTGCTTGCAATCGATCCGCATTCCTGGAGCCCGGCCGCATCCGACCCGGCTGGTGCAATCGGCGGCGATGGCCTCGGTCGCGCCGCCCAAGCCATCCTACCGTCCGCATCTGCCACCGGCGCTGGTTGCCGCCGGGCTGTTGTCCGATGCCCAACTCGAGAGCGTGATCGCCGCTGGCGAGGCCCATGCCGGTTTTCTTGCCGGCAGATGGATCGTCGACGAAAGCGGGGACCGGCTTACCGCCGCCCCGGAGGGGGCCGAAGACGGCGTGCATTTCCGGCGTGGCTGGTTCCTCGGGGACGGGACCGGCGCGGGCAAAGGGCGGCAGGTCGCCGGCATCCTGCTCGACAACTGGCTGAAGGGCCGCCGCAAGGCGGTCTGGATCAGCAAGTCGGACAAGCTGATCGAGGATGCCCGGCGCGACTGGTCGGCGCTCGGCCAGGAACGGCTGCTGATCACCCCGCTGGCGCGCTTCCGCCAGGGCAGCCCGATCAGTCTGACCGAGGGGATTCTGTTCACCACCTACGCCACCCTGCGCTCGGCCGAGCGCGAGGCCAAAGCGGCGCGGGTGCAGCAGATCGTCGACTGGCTCGGTCCTGATTTCGATGGCGTGATCGTTTTCGACGAAGCCCACGCGATGGCCAATGCCGGCGGCGGCCTGTCCGAGCGTGGCGAGGTCGCCCCCTCGCAGCAGGGCCGCGCCGGCCTGCGTCTGCAGCACGCGCTGCCCCGGGCCCGGGTGCTGTACGTCTCCGCTACCGGAGCGACCACCGTGCAGAATCTGGCTTACGCCCAGCGGCTCGGCCTGTGGGGCGGGGTCGATTTTCCCTTCGCCACCCGGGCCGAATTCGTCCAGGCGATCGAGGCCGGCGGCGTCGCCGCGATGGAGGTGCTGGCCCGCGACCTCAAGGCGCTCGGCCTCTATGCCGCCCGCTCGTTGTCCTATGAAGGGGTCGCGTATGATCTGCTCGAGCACCGCCTGACCCCGGAGCAGGTGCGGATCTATGACGCCTATGCCGGGGCGTTCCAGATCATCCACAGCAACCTGACCGCCGCGCTCGAGGCGTCGAGCATCACCGGTTGCGGCGGCACCCTCAATCCCGCCGCCAGATCCGCCGCCCGTTCGGCCTTCGAGGCGTCGAAGCAGCGTTTCTTCAACCATCTGATCACGGCGATGAAAACGCCGACGCTGCTGGCGGCGATCGAGCGCGACCTTGCCGCCGGTCATTCCGTCCTGGTCCAGATCGTCTCGACCGGCGAGGCCCTGATGGAGCGCCGTCTCGCCGAAATCCCCGCCGGGGAGTGGGGCGATCTGTCGATCGACATCACCCCGCGCGAATATGTGCTCGATTACCTGGCCCATTCCTTCCCGACCCAGTTGTACGAGCCCTACACCGATGGCGACGGCACCCTCTGCTCCCGGCCGGTGGTCCGGGACGGCCAGCCGGTGCAGTGCCGCGAGGCGGTCGAGCGACGCGACCGGCTGATCGAGCATCTTGCCGCTTTGGCTCCGGTGCCGGGGGCGCTCGATCAGATCGTCCAGCATTTCGGCGCCGCGCGGGTGGCGGAAGTCACCGGACGGGCGCGCCGCGTCGTCCGGGTGGGGGAGCGGCTGACGGTCGAAACCCGCGCAGCCTCGGCCAATCTCGCCGAGGCCCAGGCCTTCATGGATGATGAGAAGCCGATCCTGGTGTTCTCCGAGGCCGGCGGCACCGGACGCTCCTATCATGCCGATCTCGGCGTTCGGAATCAGCGGCTGCGGGTGCATTATCTGCTTGAGGCCGGCTGGAAGGCCGATGCCGCGATCCAGGGGCTCGGGCGCTCCAACCGCACCAATCAGGCCCAGCCGCCGCTGTTCCGCCCGGTCGCGACCAACGTCAAGGCGGAGAAGCGCTTCCTCTCGACCATCGCCCGCCGGCTCGACAGCCTCGGCGCGATCACCCGGGGCCAGCGCCAGACCGGCGGCCAGGGGCTGTTCCGCGCGGATGACAATCTCGAATCCGTCCATGCCCGGGCGGCGTTGCGCCAACTCTACGCCATGCTGTTTGCCGGCACGGTCGCCGGCTGCTCGCTGCAACAGTTCGAGGACGCCACCGGTCTCGATCTGACCGATCAGGACGGCTCGCTGCGCGAGGATCTGCCGCCGATCACCACCTTTCTCAACCGCCTGCTGGCCCTGCCGATCGCCCTGCAGAACAGCCTGTTCGGGGTGTTCGAGGACCTGCTGACCGCGCGGATCGAAGGCGCGATCGCCTCGGGCAGCTACGAGTCCGGTGTCGAAACGCTGGTCGCCGACAGCCTGACCATCACCGACCGGCGCACCGTTTACACTCATCCCGGCAGCGGCGCCGAAACCCGGGTCTTCACCATCGCCCGGCGTGATCGCAACCGGCCGATCGGGCTCGACGACGCCCTGGAGCGCGCCGACGACCCGCGCGCCCAACTGCTGGTCAATCGCCAGTCCGGCCGTGCCGCGCTCCAATTGCCGGCACCCGGTCTGATGCTGGAAACCGGCGCGATCGAGCGCCGGGTGCGGCTGCTCCGGCCGATGGAGCGGAGTACCCTGGCCGTCGCGGCGCTGGAGCGCAGCCATTGGCAGCCGGCCGACCGCGACGCTTTCGCGGCGGCGTGGCGTGCCGAACTGGCCGAACTGCCCGAGTTTACCGACAGCCGGTTTTCGATCGTCACCGGTCTGTTGCTGCCGATCTGGCGGCGGCTGCCCGACGAGAGCCCCCGGGTTTATCGCTTGCAGACCGATGACGGCGAACGGGTGATCGGGCGGGTGGTTTCCGCTGCCGGTCTGGCCGACCTGTACCGTGCCCTCGGGACAGACGCGGGACCACTCCTGTCCGCCGACCAAGCCTGGGCGGCGTTGCTGTCGGGCGATTCGAGCCTGCATCTGGCCGATGGGCTGGCGCTCCGCCGCGCCACGGTGATGGGTCTGCCCCGCGCCGAGCTGTGCGGTTTCACCGAAGGCATGGTCGACCGCCTGAAGGCGATGGGGCTGATCGCCGAGATCATCTCCTGGCGGCTGCGGCTGTTCATTCCGACGGGCGAGGATGGGGCGACAATCCTGGCCGTGTTGCTGCGGCGCCATCCCCTGGTGCGGATCGAGGCGAGGAGATGAGCCATGGTCACGTCCGCGCACGATCTGGCCCGCTCGCTCGCCGAACGGGCCGAGGCGGTTTGCCGTGTCTATCTGTTCCGGGGTCGTCGCCAGGGGGCATGGTGGTGCGTCGGCAACGTCCTCAACCACCCAGGGCGCAGCCTTTATGTCCGTCTGACCGGCGATCGGGCTGGGAAATGGACCGACGCATCGACCGGCGAGCACGGCGATTTGCTCGATCTGATCGCCCTCAACCGGGGCCTCGATCCCGTGTCCGCCCGCGACGAGGCCCGCGTCTTTCTCGCTCTGCCGCAGGTTTTCTCGCGTCATCAGCCGGTGGCCTCGGGATCATCCGATGCGGCGCGGCGGCTGTTTCGCCAGGGGCAGCCGGTGGCCGGCACCCTGGCCGAGGCCTATCTGCGGGCGCGCGGCATCACCGGCCGGCTCGATCTGCCTGCCCTGCGCTTCCACCCGGCGCTGTGGTACCGTCCCCATCCCGACGCCCCCCGCCAGAGCTGGCCGGCGTTGCTCGCCGCCGTCACCGATGGCGTCGGCCGGATCACCGGGTTGCAGCGGACTTGGCTCGACCGCGACCGGGCGGCCAAAGCCCCGCTCGCCACCCCGCGCCGGGCGCTCGGTCATCTGCTCGGCAACGCGGTCCACTTCGGTCCCGTCGCCGATCTGCTGGCGGCGGGGGAGGGAATCGAAACCATGCTGGCGGTGCGCTCGGCTCTGCCCACCCTCCCGGTCGTCGCCGCTCTGTCCGCCAACCACCTCGCCGCCTTCGCTTTCCCGCCCGGGTTGGTCCGCCTGTATGTCGCCCGCGACAACGATCCCGCCGGTCGCAAGGCGGTGGCGCGGCTGATCGCGCGCGGGGCCGCCCAGGGGCTCGAGGTCCGGCCGTTGTTGCCGTGGGGCGAGGATTTCAACGCCGATCTGCTGCGCTTCGGCCCCGATTGGCTCCGTGCGCATCTGGCCGGGCAACTCGTCCCGGAGGATGAGCGGCGGCTCATTGATCATCGGTCGCGGGGCTGATCGGGGACGTGTGTCCGGTGTCCGGGCCGGTCCAATCCGGAAAGGGGGGCGGTCGTGGGCTTCCCGATACGGCTGGAGCCGCAACCCACGGCCTTCCCGTGCGGGGGATCTGCCAGGGCGCGGACCGGGCGCGCAAGGAGCGCCCCGCTTGCTTTCTTCCCCGGCCTGCGGCCTCCTCGCGCAGCAAGAAAGCGCGGGCCGCTCCTCCTCCGCCGTTGGCTTCGGCCCTGCGGGTGCGCCCCCGGTTCCAGCCCTGGCCGGCGATCCCCGTGAAGGCCGCGATGGGCGCGGTCCCAGCGACGAGGAGCCCGCCATGATCCCCACCTCCCTCCCGTTTCTTGACCCCGAAACCGAACCGGAAGCTCACGCCCAATCCGCCACCGCCAGCCTGCTCGACGAATTGACCCTCTACGGCTATCGCCCCGGTCAGGACGAGCCCGATCCCCGCCCGCTGCCCGAGCCCGAGATGGTGCGGGGCGAACTCGCCGGTATCGTCGATGCCCTTGCCGCCCTGCTGGCCGACACCAGACTCGAGGACGATCTCGCCGACCTGCTGTGGTCCTTCGCCGCGCTCTTCCACCGCAAGATCGACCGGCTCGAACGCGATCTCGACGCCAACGAACAGGCGCAGAACCGCTCCCGGCTGGAACAGAACGGCTCGGAGGTGCGCTCGGTCGAACTGGAGCGGCTGATCGAACAGGGCCTCGGTCTGATCGAGCGCCGCAACGCCTTCGAGTTCTTCCGCGACACCGCCGCCGAGCGCTACGAAGCGGTCACCGGTTCTTCCTGGCGGCCGCGCATCGGCTCGATGGTCAACCATCGCGCCCTCACCGCCGCGGTGATCGACAGCCGGGAGTTTATCGCCGCCCGCCACCGCGCCGACACCCAGCTGCTGTTGCCTCCGGGGGCCCGGATCGCCTTCACCGGCGGGCCCGAGTGCAACGACCATCGCCGCATCTGGGACGTGCTCGACCGCGTCCGGGCCAAGCATCCCGACATGGTGCTGCTGCACGGCGGCAGTCCAAAAGGCGCCGAGCGGATCGCCGCCTGCTGGGCCGACTCGCGCAAGGTGGCGCAGGTGGTGTTCAAGCCGGACTGGACCCGGCACAAGAACGCCGCCCCTTTCAAGCGCAACGACCAGATGATCGAGGTGCTGCCGATCGGCCTGATCGCCTTCCCCGGCTCCGGCATCAGCGACAATCTCGTCGACAAGGCCCGCAAGATCGGCATCCCGGTGTGGAAATTCGGCTCCGAGGGCGGCGCGTAAGCGCCGCTTTGGGGCGGGGTCTCGGGCCAAAGGTATTATTGGTAGAAGGGCATCCTTTTGAGGGATAACCTCTACCTGAGGGCAGGGAATGGGGGGCTCTGTTCAGTTCGTGTTGGATGCAATGTGATGGATCATAAATTGCCAAAGCCCATTCTTTTTTGAAATATTAGTCTGAAAAGCGCTGATTAAGCGCGGAGGTTTATAAAAAACGCGATTTATATTCAAAATATAAAAAATTATTTTCTTTTTTGTTTTTAAAATTTAATAGCCTAACCTTTAGGCTGAATTTTGATCAGCGTGACGGTTTTTGTTTTTTTGAAATATTTAGCATTAAAAGCTCGCTTTTTTATTCGTTGTCGGCGTAAGGCCTGCTTTGGGCTTGATTGGGGAAAATTTTTTTGGGGGGGGTGATGGCGGTAGGATTCTGGCTGGGCCTTGTGAAGCTTTTTTCCCGGATCCGGTCCAATGGAACCGATAAAAAAAAGGCGGAAACATCGATACGGAAAGCGCCTGAACCTCACCAGCCGACCTTAATCCGATCCCGTGTCCCAACACGCCAAATAGATCATCCATCCAGCGGAGGGGGAGCTAAGGACCGCCCCATGCGGTGGATTCCGGCCGGGCAGTCGTATGATGTTGCCGGTTTTACCATTCCGGATGGCCTGCTCTATGTTGGCAAGCCGGTCGGTTCCACCTGGAATGCGCCCAAATGCGTGATTGATCCGGCGCTGCCGGTGGCGCGGACCAACCCTGATCTTTCCGGCCAGTTCATGAGTTACTGGCCATCCTACTCGACCATTTCACCCGAATCCCGATTAGCCTATCTGCTCTGGCTGGCGGGTGGACGGAAGGATCCAAACGCCAATATCGGCTATGTCTTTCTTTATTTTTATGGGCTCGAACGACGGCTTCTTTATGACCGGACATCATCAGAAGTTGAGCTTGTCGTCGCAGAAGTTAGTCGTCTGCAGCAAATTTATAGCGGCAATAATTCGTTCCGACGCTACAGCGCTGACTTTCTTGAGGCCGTCGATCTGCTGCAGAACCCCAAAATTGATGACAAGCCACAGATCAGTGCGGAGCCGGTCTTCGGGCTGTCGCCTCGCCTTCTGATCGGGCTGGGGGCTCGGGTCAACGACGGAACCCCGTTGGACGCCGATTGGCTGTTGGCTTGGCTGTTGGCTCATCCTGAAACCCGTCTCCGCACACCGGCTCGCCGAGCGTTCGAAGAGTTTCGCCGCTTGTTCACAGTTCGCTTCGCTGCGGCCTACCCTTCGGGTTTGAAGGTCAAACCGCCGAAAGGGCGGATCGGCAAGATCCCCTACCGGGCGAGTTCCGGTGATTTCACGGCCGAACTGGGAGGCGCGTTCGAGGCATGGCCGAACGTTTCGACTCTGACCGGGCCGATCAACAAGGCCATGGCCATCGCAGAATCCTGTATGTCCGATCTGGAAGCTTTCAGCCGCCTGCTGGGCAAAGAGGCGGACTCTCGGCAGAGTCTGCGCGCCAGACTATTGTTGCCGGTCGAACTTCTGGCCGATGCCAAAGGTGAGGTAGCCGCCGTTCGCGACTGGCTGGGGTCATTGCAGATGCCTGTGCCAGTAACCGAACTGCTCTCTCGCCTGGGGCTTGCTCTTGCCGAAGGGAAATTGGGCAAAGCGACGGCGCGCCAGATGGCCGAGTCGCTCGAGCGGCTGGGCTACGGCGTCGAGCCTGACGTCCGCTTCGGAGGGAGGACGGCGAAACCGGGTGAGCCTGTGGTGGTTTTTCCCTTGCCTGGGGGGCGATCGCCGCAAGCGATGCCGGGGGAGGCTTATTCTGTTGCGGCACTGGTTCTGTCTTTGTCCGCTTTGGTTATCCATGCGGACAAGGTCGTGACAGCCGAGGAGGAGCGTTATTTGCTGGCCCAGGCTGAGAGCACTACCCATCTGGCCCCGATCGAGCGGGCACGGCTGGAAGCCCTGGCCCGTTGGCTGCTGGCGGTGCCCCCGTCTATGGCCCAGTTAAAGCCTCGGTTAGTGAGGGCGTCGGAACAGCAACGCCTAGACCTTGCCCGTTTCGCGATCGCCGTTGCCGGTGCAGATGGCCATGTGGCGGTGGAAGAGGTCAAATTGCTGGAACGGATTTACACTGTCCTTGAATTGGAGCCGAGCCGGTTGTTCAGCGACCTTCATGCCCTTGAGGTGCAGGCGGACGAGCCGGTCGTGGTTCGCTCCGCCGGGGCGGTCCCGATCGGACGGACGATTCCGCGCCCGACAGAGACGGATGTCGACGCCACCCAGCCGGTGGTTCTCGATATGGCGCGGATCGAACGCATCCGGTCCGACACTGCCAAAGTATCGTCTTTGCTTTCCGACATTTTTGTCGAGGAGGTCGGGTCGATTGTTCTGGCGGCTTCTGATAAGGATGCGGCGGATGACGCGAGTGTTTTCGACGGCCTCGATCGGCGCCACGAGGCTCTGCTGCGCGAGTTGATCTCCCGTAGCTCATGGCCCCGGTCCGAGTTCGAGGGGCTGTGTCGTCAGATGGAGCTGATGCCTGACGGAGCGTTGGAAAACCTCAACGAATGGTCATTCACCCGCTTCGATGAAGCGTTCATTGAGGACGACGATCCTATCACCATCAACCTGTCTCTCCTTGAAACCGCGAGTGCAGCGCAACCATGAACCAGCCCATCAAAACAAAGGATCGCGACGCCATCATTCAGGCGCTCAACGCCGGTGTGGTGCCCAGGCTTGGGCTTCGCCACATCCAGGTCGGCCGGGCTCGTGAGGTTGAGGCCTTGGTCAAGGACGTCGAGCGTATCGCCGACACCGGTGCGGCCATCCGGGTGGTGGTCGGCGAATACGGAGCCGGTAAGACCTTCTTTCTCAATCTGGTCCGATTGATCGCCCTTGAAAAAGGGTTGGTGGTGGTCAATGCCGATCTCGGCCCCGACCGCCGTCTTCACGCCACTGGGGGGCAGGCCCGCTCGCTCTATGGCGAGTTGATGCGTAATCTCTCCACGAGGACCAGGTCCGACGGCGGGGCCCTGCCCAGCGTCGTCGAGCGCTTCATCAGCAAGTCACATGACGACGCAACGGCCTCAGGCCGGAGGGTAGTGGACGTCCTTCGTGAGCGGCTCGCACCTTTGGAGGAGCAGGTTTCTGGCTATGATTTCGCCGCTGTGATCATCGCCTATTGGCATGCGTCCGAAGCAGGAGACGAGGAGACGAAATCGGCGGCGCTTCGTTGGTTGAGGGGAGAATGGGCCACTCGCACCGACGCCCGCAACGCCCTGGGAGTGGTGCGGACCATCATCGACGACGCCGCCATCTACGACTACCTTAAGCTGATAGCGCAGTTCGTCAGGTTATCCGGCTACAAAGGCGTCCTGGTGGTGCTGGACGAGATGGTCAACCTTTACAAGCTTCAGAATTCCCAGGCGCGTAACGCCAATTACGAACAGATTCTGCGCATCTTCAACGACGTACTTCAGGGGTCGGCCTGTGGGCTGGGATTTGTCATGGGCGGCACACCGGAATTCCTGATGGATACGCGTCGCGGGCTCTACAGTTATCAGGCATTGCAGTCGCGGCTGGCTGAGAACGCCTTTGCCCGGAATGGTCTGATCGACCTGTCGGGACCGGTTGTACGGCTGCAATCCCTTACGCCAGAGGATCTGTATATCTTGTTGGCTAACATCAGGAATGTGTTCGCCGGGGGCGACCCGGCCCGGCACCTTGTCCCCGATGAGGCGATGTCTGCCTTCATGCAGCATTGCTCGCAGCGGATCGGCGACGCCTATTTCCGGACGCCGCGCAATACCGTCAAAGCCTTCGTCAACCTGCTCTCGGTTCTGGAGCAGAATCCAGGAGCCACCTGGGGGGCCTTGCTGGGAAGTGTCGATGTGGTCGCCGACCAGGCCGAACCCGATCAGGGGGCTCTTGCCGATGATGGAGACGACGACGAGCTCTCATCCTTCAGACTCTGATTCGGCAGCCTTCGATCGGTTGCATCCTTCCGTTCGCCGTTGGATCTGGGAACAGCAATGGACGGAGTTGCGCGATATCCAGGAGGCCGCCATCCCGATTCTTCTGGACGGCGACCGGGATCTCCTGATCAGCGCCGCGACGGCGGGGGGGAAAACCGAGGCTGCGTTTCTCCCCATCGTCTCGGCCATCGCCGAGGATGAAGAGTCTGGAATCCAGGCACTGTATGTCAGTCCGTTGAAGGCCCTGATCAATGATCAGTTCCGCCGTTTGGAGCGTCTGTGCGAGATCACCGAGATCCCGGTGACCCCCTGGCACGGTGACGTTTCTGCCGCGGTTAAGCGGAGGGTCCGGGAGCGGCCGGCGGGGATCGTACTGATCACCCCGGAATCGCTCGAAGCGTTGTTCGTCCGCCGGGGGGCTGACATGCCCCGCCTGTTCGCCGCGCTGCGTTATGTGGTGATCGATGAACTTCACGCCTTCATCGGAACCGAGCGTGGCGTGCAGATGCAATCGCTGCTGGCCCGGCTTGAGGTGGCTCTGGACCGGCGGGTGGTTCGTGTCGGACTGTCGGCGACGTTGGGCGACCTCGGTCTTGCGGCCGAGTGTTTGCGTCCCGGCGCTGGAGGGGCGGTGGTGCGCCTGGAGAGCAAGGCGGACAACCGTGAACTTCGGGTCCAAGTGCGCGGCTATATTTCGCGTATTCCATTTCAAAATGAAGGCAATGAACCCGCCAGCGCCCGCCACGATATCGCCGCTCATATGTTCTCTAAGCTTCGCGGTAGCCATAATTTGATATTTACTGGGTCGCGGCAATATGTTGAGCTTTATGCTGATGCTCTGCGTTCTTTGTGCGAGGGGCAGTGCCTGCCCAACGAGTTTTTTCCTCACCATGGCAGCCTGTCCAAGGATCTGCGCGAAACGGTCGAGACCCGATTGAAAGACGGTGCGATGCCAACGTCGGTGGTCTGCACGACAACGCTTGAACTTGGCATCGACATCGGTGACGTCGAGAGCGTCGCCCAAATCGGTGCGCCGCGCTCCATCGCGGCCTTGCGCCAGCGCCTCGGACGTTCCGGTCGTCGGCCGGGCAAGCCTGCGGTGCTCCGTCTCTATATCGAGGAACCCGAGCTTACCGCCCGCAGCCATCCCCTCGATATGCTGCGGCTGAAGACAGTGCAGACGGTGGCGGCGCTCCGGCTGCTGATTGATGGTTGGTGCGAGCCGCCCACGCCGTTGGCCCTTCACCTGTCCACGCTCGCCCATCAGGTTCTGTCCGTGATCGCGCAGCACGGCGGCATCAAAGCCGCTCATGCCTACGCCATCCTCTGTCAGGCGGGACCGTTCCGCAAGGTTAACAAGTCCCTCTTCGCCGATCTGCTCCGTAGCCTGGGATGTCCAGAGCGCGGATTGATCGAGCAATCTCCCGATGGCCTGCTGATGCTGGGCAAGGCCGGGGAGCGACTTGTCGAACATTACAGCTTCTATTCGGTCTTCGAAACCCCGGAGGAGTTCCGGGTAATGTCTGGCAGCCGGCAGTTGGGCGTCTTACCTGTCGATTCGCCTTTGGCTCCGGAAATGATGATCATCTTCGCCGGGCGGCGCTGGGTGGTCCTGGCGGTCCATGCCGCCGACAAGGTCCTCGAGGTCGCGCCTGCTCCGGGCGGTATCCCGCCACATTTCGCCGGAGGAGAGGCCGGTCTTCTGCACGACCGACTGGTTGCCGAGATTTTCCAGGTCTATGCCAGTTCGGATGTTCCCCCGTTTCTCGATGCTAACGGTCGCGCCCTTTTGGCAGAAGGGAGGGCTGCTTGGCGTGATTGGGCCCTTGATCGTGTTCGGATGATCCCGCACGGCAATTCCACCCTGTTGTTCCCTTGGGTGGGAACCATCAAACGCGACAGCCTAGCTCTGGCGCTACGTGCCCGAGGCTTCAAGGCGGCAGCCTGGGACGTCGTCATCGAGGTGACGGCATCGCCAGAGAGCATCCGCAGTGCCCTTCAAGATCTCGCCCGAATGTCGCCGCCGAATCCCATCGCCTTGGCGCGTGCGGTCGAAACCAAGCAGGTCGAGAAGTACGACTGTTATCTTGACGAGCCGCTTCTCTGCATGGCCTGGGCGGCGAACCGGATCGATGCCGATGCCGTTCCACAAATTGCAGGAGGGATTTTTAGTGAATAAAATTTTTATTGTGTAGATAATTTTGACGCATTCAAAATGCGGAATAGGATGGGTGTTTTAATTTTTTCGTTTTTTATTAAAAATTAATTCTCCAAACTTGCCAAAATTCCCTATTTTTCCTCCGGCGTACAGGGCGCGGTTCGCCCATAAAAATGATGGCGTTCGCGCGGGGAGTCCCCGCGCGCCGGGCTTTCGTAAACCGAGCCGCCTTGGGGCGTCTCGTCCCTTCGGGCTTCAATCCCTGACGCAGAAACAGCCTGCTGGTGGCCAAAGCTGGACGGTATTTCCATCTTCTCATCCGGCCGTGATTTCGATCGAGGTGTCGAGTCCAGACTGATCCGCCACGCCGATTCGCGGGGGATGATGGGGGCATATCGGTGCCGGTTTCGCTCCCTGTGGCGAAGGATTTCCCCCTCATCTGGCGTTCGTTTCTGATGCCCGGGTCGTCCCCACGGCTCGATTCTCGGCGCGCCAACAGCGCGGATCAGACGGCTCGCCTGGTTCATGATCATCCTGTCCCAGCGTCTTTGTCCCCGCACTGCCCATGACGACAGGGGGGCTCGGGCGGTCGCTGCGACTCTCGGCCGGAATGTCAAGGCGGGCGGTTGCCCCGGGTCCCGGATGCCGGTTTCCCTCCATCATGCCTGGGATGAAGGCGTTGGCGACGGGGCCATTGTCTCCTCGGCTCCGGTCTGCGCAAGGCCGTCCCTTGCATGTCTCTCCCAGCGCTGGATCCCGCGCCGCCCCCGTCCAACCGGTCCGCCGGAAGAATTTCCCCGGCCGGCACGCCGGCCTCCTCGCGGCCGCTGCGCTGCAAATTCTCCCGTCTCCCCGGTCCTCCCCTGCGGTCCGGCCGCGCCAGGGCGCGGTGGGCGGGGGCGGCTGGCGGTCTCCTGGCGCGAGCCATCGCAAGGGCGGTCCTGCGACACACCGGCAAGGAGAACGATCATGGCCATCACCCTCGGCACCTTCACCAAGCTCGACGACGGCAGCTTCACCGGCACCCTCAAGACCCTCAACATCACTGCGGCGCTGACCATCGTTCCGACCGAGAAAGTCTCCGAGCACGCCCCCGACCACCGGGTCTATGCCGGCCAGCGCTACGAGGTCGGCGCCGCCTGGAGCCAAGTCGCCAAGTCGAGTGGCGAGACCTATCTGAACCTCAAGATCGGCGCACCCGAATTCGGTCCGAACTGGGTCCGGGCCCGGCTGGTCAAGCTCGAACGCCCCACCGACGAGGGCATCACCCACATCGCCCTGTGGGAGCCGCGCGACCGGTAAGCCCCCCAACAGCCCCGCCGCGGATCGTCGTGGCGGGGCTTTTCCGGTGTTGTGGCGAGGGGATCGAAAACCGGGGGGGCCGGTTTTCGAGCGTCCCGCCGACCGTCTTATCCCGTCCATCCTGGCCCCGAGGCCGGCGACCTGCGCCGTCGCCGCCTCGGCTCAGACCAGGAGAAACGCGATGGACGACGAGATCCAGCGGGCCGCCAACGCCCGCAAAGGCAGCCCGTTCCTCAACACCGATCAGGCCGCGTTTTATGTCGGCCTGTCGCGGCGGACGCTGGAAAAAATGCGCACCACCGGCGACGGACCGCGCTTTCGCAAGCACGGCCGTTATGTCCGTTACCACATCGACGACCTTGACGATTGGTCGCGCGGGCGCGGTCAGGCCTCGACCGCCGAGGCCGAAATCCGGGGGGCACGGCGATGATCGGCCCCCGGCTGTTTCGGATCGGGGGGCGCCGGCGCGGGCGATCCCGCCCGCGTCGCATCCTCGCCCTGGCCTTGGCCGGGCTCGTCTGCCTCGGCCTCGCCGAGCTCGGCCGAGCGGCGCCCGGGTTGGTGTGGAACAATACCGCCAGTGTCCCGATCGGGCTCTATCGGGTGAGCCATGCCGATCCGCTCCGGCGCGGTGCGCTGGTGCTGATCCGGCTGCCCGACCCGCTGCGCCGGCTGGCGGCGGAGCGGGGCTATCTGCCGGACACCGTGCCGCTGGTGAAACCGGTCGGGGCGGTCCCCGGCGATCTGATCTGCGCCGACGGGGACACGGTTTCCGTCAACGGTCGGCCGGTCGTCCTGCGTCTCCGCCAGGATCATCTGGGCCGGTCCCTGCCGGGCTGGAGCGGCTGCCATCGCCTCGACGCGGCGCAGTTTCTGCCGCTCAGCCCGGTCGCGGACTCGTTCGACGGACGCTATTTCGGGCCGCTTCCGCGCGGAGCGATCCTCGGCCGATTGGTGTCGCTATGGACCGAATAATCGTCCCGCTGATCGTCGTTCTGGCCGTCAAAATGGCCGGAATCGCCCTGGGCGCCGAACTCCCCTGGGCCGAGACCATCGCCGAGGCGTCGCGCCGGTTTGCCATTCCCGAGCCCTGGATTCGCTCGGTGATCCGGGCGGAAAGCGGCGGTCAGCCCGAGCGCGCTGGACGTCCGATCACCTCGCCGGCCGGGGCGATCGGGCTGATGCAACTGATGCCCGACACCTACCGCGAGATGCGCGAGGCCCACGGTTTGGGCCCCGATCCGGCCGATCCGCGCGACAACATCCTGGCCGGGACCGCCTATCTGCGGGCGATGCTCGACCGCTTCGGTCCGACCGGGATGTTCGCCGCCTACAATGCCGGGCCGGGGCGCTACGAGCAGAGTCTGCGTGGCCGACCCTTGCCGGCCGAGACCCGGCATTACCTGACCGGGATGTCCGTGTCCGCCTCGTCCCAGCCCGCACCATCGATCCGGCTGACGCGTTCATCGGGGACGCTGTGGCCGTCGCCGGGCGATCTGTTCGTGCCGCTCGGTCAGGCGGCCGGGGGTGGGAAATGACCAGCGGAGCCTCCTGCGGAGGCGGGGCCTCGTCTCGGCCTTTTGATTCTACCAGCCAGGGCGACGCACCGGTCAAGGAGGCGTGGTCCCCCCAAAATGCGGGTGCATTTTGGCTCCCCCACGCCCCGCTGCGCGGCGCCTGCGGCGTCCCTGACCGCCCCGTCTCCGGCTGCTCCCGGGAGGTGTCCTCGCTCAGGAGGACATCCTTTCAGGAGGGTGCCATGTCGCAGACATTCGTTCATCCGCACGCCGAATTCGATCGTTTTCCGGCGCTGGTCGAGGAATTCGGCGCCGATGTCGTCGCCGACATCATCGCCGCGGAAGCCGCCGATTTCGCCTGGGACAGCCGCTTCGCCGAACGCAATCTCGGGGCCTGGGACGGCTTCGAGGACGAGGATTTCGACGCCGAAATCGTCCGCATCATCGGCTATTTCCGCAGCCGTTACATCGTTGCGACCTGCCTCGTTGACGCCGATCGGCGCGTCCGGGCGCTGCTGACCGAGCGTCATTTCGATCGCTTCGAGGACGCCGAACAGGCGTTCCTGGACGACGGGGGGTGACCCTCGCCGGGCCGGTTTGCCGGCCCTTGGTCCGAGTCTCGGCCCGGAGAAGAGAGCGTAGGACAGCGCAGATGGGACAGGGGGAACCAGGGTTTGAGGGAAGGCAAGATTAAAGGGCTGTCTCGTCGAGACGCCAAGTCATTGTCTGCACATCGTTATTTTACGAGATAGCCCCGGATGGTCGCGAGACGGCACCCAGCCAACACCTTGATTCTTATATAGTCGCAGGAGAGACGACCATGGGCCAGGATGACGATTTCAAGCCGAAGCTCGGCAAGATCCGGGCCGAGGGCGGAACGCGCGGCCGCAAATTTCTGCATCAGGTTCTGGCGGCGGCCAACCGTGCCGGTGGGCCGAGTCCGGGCGCTCGGACGTCAAAGTTTCACGGCGGCCAGATCGGGCGCGGTGCCGGCATCGGCCGGATGCTGTCGTCGCGCGATCGCCATGCCGCCTTTCGCAGCCGCCGCGTCGTCGTCAAATCCCGCATCGTCAAACTGGCGGGGA
Source organism: Phaeospirillum tilakii (assembly GCF_042683125.1). NCBI lineage: Bacteria > Pseudomonadati > Pseudomonadota > Alphaproteobacteria > Rhodospirillales > Rhodospirillaceae > Phaeospirillum > Phaeospirillum tilakii. The sequence goes on along the minus strand of NZ_JBHUIY010000041.1, from coordinate 7,602 downwards.
AGGGCATCGCCGGGGCGAAGGCCCATCTGCGTTATATCCAGCGGGATGGCGTGACCCGCGATGGCGCCCCTGGGCAGCTCTATGGCGCCGAGCAGGACCGCACCGACGGCCGCACCTTCCTCGACCGCGCCGAAGGCGACCGCCACCAGTTCCGTTTCATCGTCGCTCCCGAGGACGGCGACCAGTACGATGATCTGAAGCCACTGACCCGTCGGTTGATGGCGCAGATGGAACAGGATCTCGGCACCCGGCTCGATTGGGTTGCTGTCGATCATTACAACACCGGCCATCCGCACAGCCATATCCTCGTCCGGGGCCGCGACGACCGGGGCCTGGATCTGGTGATCGCCCGGGAGTACATCACCACCGGTCTGCGCGAGCGGGCCTCCGACCTGGTGACCCTCGACCTTGGCCCCCGGTCCGATCTGGAGATCGAGAACCGGCTGCGGCACGACATCGAACAGGAGCGCCTGACCTCTATCGATCGTCGCCTGCTTCGCGAGGTCGATGCCGACCGGCTGGTCTGGTCCACCGACAGGGATGTCTTCCAGCAGAGTCTGCGCGCCGGTCGTCTGCAAAAGCTGAAGCGGCTCGGTCTGGCCGACGAGGTCGCGCCGGGGCAATGGCGCCTCGCCGATGACCTCGAGACCACCCTGCGCCGGATGGGCGAGCGTGGTGACATCCTCAAGACGATGAGCCGCGAGATGACGGCCAAGGGGCTGGCTCGCTCCGCTGCCGATCTCGTCCTGCATGATCCGGCGGCGCCACCGACGCGACCGATCATCGGCCGGCTGGTGGCGCGCGGTCTGGCCGATGAGCTCGGCGACCGCCATTACCTGATCGTCGATGCGGTCGACGGCCGCACCCATTATGTCGAGATCGGCAAAGGCGATGCCATCGCGCCCATTCCCGACGGGGCAATCCTGCGGCTCGATCCCCGACCGGTCGAGCCCCGTCCCGCCGATCGCACCATCGCCGACATCGCGGCGGCGCACGGAGGGCGATACGGCATCGATATCCATCTGCGCCATGACCCGACCGCCAGCGAGGCTTTCGCCGAAACCCATGTCCGGCGGCTGGAGGCGATGCGGCGGCTGACCGGTGGGGTGACGCGCGAGGCCGACGGCACCTGGATCATCGCCCCCGATCATCTCGACCGGGCAGCGGCGTTCGAGCGGCGGCAGGCCCAGGATGCTCCGGTGGTGGTGCGAACCCTGTCGGCGCTGCCGTTGGACCGTCAGATTGCCGCCGATGGTCCGACCTGGCTCGACCGCGAACTGGTCGCTGCCACGCCCGAGCCGTTGCGCGATGCCGGCTTCGGCCGCGAGGCGCGTGACGCACTGGCCCAGCGGCGGCAGGCTCTGGTCGAGCAGGGGCTGGCCCGCGCCGACCAGGACCGTGTCCTGTTCCGTGCCGACCTGCTCGACGTGCTGCGCCGGCGCGAACTGCTCCGTGTCGCCGGCCAGCTTTCCGACGAACTCGGTCTCGCCTTCGTTGAGACCAAACCCGGCCAGTCGGTCGAGGGCGTCTATCGTCGCGCCGTCGATCTCGCCGCCGACAAGGCTGCGCTGATCGAGAAAAGCCGCGAGTTCACCCTGGTGCCGTGGCGTTCGGTACTCGATCCCCATCTCGGCAAGCAGGTTTCCGGCATCCTGCGCGGCGACGACATTTCCTGGAGCTTCGGCCGCCAGCGCGGCGGGCCGAGCGTGTCGTAATGGTAAATCTTGGAAAAGCCGACATCGCCTGGGCCGGACGGCAGTTCTGCGCCTCATGTCGGCCGATCACGCTGTTGTCGGGGGCCTTCCGGAAGCGGATGTCGGTCGCGCCTAGCTTGTGTGCGGGAAAGGCGCAGGTGTTTAATGAGGCTGAGGCCGAACGGCCTCGAAACCGCCGTCACAGAAGTCGGAGTTGCCGGCCAGCGCTCGATAGAGCTTGGCGAGCCAGTAGTTCTGACCTGACACCTCCTCGAAGTCCTCCGCTTCCTCAAGCAGCTTCACCGCCACGCGCTCGGCATCTCCAGCCACACCATAAACGCGACGCAGCGCGGGATACTGGCATCCCAAATGCTCCAGCCCCATCCGCCGATAGCGATCGGCAAGCTCCAGTTCGTTGAAGTGCGATCGAAGATGCTGGAACGTCTGCAGCGGCATCCCAGCCGGTCGGGTTAGCCGATAGGATAGGACCAGCGCATCTGCCTCCATGCGTGCGCGGACTGTCAGAAACGCCATGTCTGGGATCACGTCGTAACAGGGGTGCAGGAAAATTCGCACGTTCGTCCCTTCGTCCAGAATGCGGTCCCGCTTGCGCGTGTTGCAGACCGCGCAGCTCGGCACGAGATTCTTCGGGAATACCGAGAACTCCGGGTACTGCTCCTTTGGCAGATAATGATCGAGCGTCGAGGACTCGTTGATCCCGCAGAACGGGCACCGCGCCACACTGATCCTCTTCAAGAGATCGCCACGGAGCGCCGTCATCGGCTGGGTCTCCACGGTGAACGCGTGTCGCATCGCCTCCTTTTGCGGGTCGGTTAGCGGCGCTTCATCCAGCCCGCCGACTTCTGGAACGGCATCCTCATAGCCCTGATAGGCGGCAAGGACCTCCGCGCGCGCGGACTGCATCAGTCTCCGCCGCGGTTGGTGCTTGGCTGCGGCGATCTCATCGAATACGTTCGTCGCGTCAATGGCGAGCAGCGGGATCGAGCGCATCAGCTACTCCTCGATCTCATCGCGAATGCTCAGAACATAGGAGCGCGCCGCGAAGCCCAGCTTGCGACCGAATGCTTCCTCGATCTCCTCAAGCGTGTTTCGACGCGCCAGCGCGCTTAGCGTCTCGTGCCAATCGGTCGAACCGTCGCCGAGATTGAAGACCTCCTGTGTGATGACGCCGATGCTTTCCGCGAACGTCTCCACGCTCGGCGCCACGACCCGATTTTGATCGGCCGCTCGGCGCAGCACCTGGACATATTTCGCGGGCGTTTCTTGGAGGACCACCGGCGAGTGGGTGGCGATGATCGCATAGCCGTCGAAGGCTTCAAGACACGCCCGCACGCTCTTGAGAAACGCGGCGAGCAACGGCGGATGAAGGTGGGTTTCGGGCTCATCTATGAGAACCAGCGTCGGCTCTGATCCCGAGATGTGCGCCGTGAGTTCGGTGACGATCTTGAGTACCACCTTGTGACCACTGCTCAGTCCGCGAAAAAGCTCGCCGAGCTCGTCATTGTCGCGATTGGCGTAGAGCTGGGTCAATCCGATTCGTTGGAACGATGGGTCGTGCAGGAGCGGCTTTAAGACCTCCAGCAGGTTGACTAGGCGGTCGGCTTTGCGAACGCGCTCTAGCGCCGACAAGAACTCCGCCTCGATCTCCGCCGGGGTGCGGAGCCGATAGGCCTGCTCACCGTTCGGCGCGTCATCATCTGATCGCTCGCGAAGACCACAATAAACGTATCCAAAGATTTCTCCGCTCTCGTTGAGCCTCTTCTTCTCCTCCTCGGTGCGCCCTGGAATGACAAAGGTGTCGAACGCACTGTAGGACACCACGACCACGGTTTTGAATGGCGGCGCAGTGCCGATGAAACGCCCCGCCGCATTGTCCAGAACGTCCTCTTTACTGCCATAGCCGTATCCACTTGCTACAATTGCGAGGTTCGAGAGTAGCCGGGTCTTGCCTGTTCCGTTGTAGCCGATCAGGGCGTTGATGCGGTTCGGTAGCCGAGCTCGCCGCCGAAAATCGAAGTCGATGGTGAAGGAGTTAGAGTGTCGCGCTACCCGCGTCTTGAACTTGACCTTGAAACCTGCACTTCGCCGTTTCGTCGGCAGGGTAGGGGCCCGCAATAATCGTGAGGCGTCATCGATTGTCCGTTCGGCACCGCCAAAGCGCAGCAGCGAGACCCGATAGGCCTCGCTGTCTTCGACGTTGGCCTTTATTTCTTCGTCAAACGCGACATCTCGAAGACCTCTGAAGTACGGTTCGAAGACGCTGCGCCCTAGTTTGTATATGGTCTCATAATAATCGAGGTCAGAACCCAGCGAGGCATGGCCTGCGGGCAGTTCCTCAAAGGGCTGCCTGGGCATTTCGGTGTAGCCGCTGGTTCGACCCGCCTCGATGATCTTGATGCTGCCCAGATCATAGCTTTCGTCTGCCGATATGTGCAGCGTCACGTGGAAGGTGGTCTTGTAGCCATAATCATCCCAGTTATCCTGGACGAGCACTGCATGCGGGTAACGATTGGTAGTCGGCGATTCGCCCGACCTGAACTTGACGACGAACCTCATTCCAATCTCCCCACCGGGACGACAGTCCTTGCCACTGAACTAGCAGGCGTAATTATCGCTTCAGCATCATGCGTAGTCTACCATCGCGTTTCTTAGGGCCAAAATCAAAGCGCTGTGTGTAAAAAAATATTTTTCAAACATTCGGCTTGTGCATCTGATCTCGTCGCCGATGGCGCCGATTTAAGATATTGCAACAAGATCGCATAATTCTGCCATAGATTGCTTTTAGTCATGTATAAGATTTGTGGTGGGGTGGGTGAATTTGAATATAGCCGCAACTACTTCCGAAATCGGCCCAATTTTAAATGGCATGACCTCGACGTAATCAACCTATCCCCCATTCTCGCTTAACCTGCCCGCTTCGCCCCAGGGGCTCAAGCGTAAATCATCGTAGCTAAATGTGATTTTCAATTCCAGGGTTCTGCCTGACCCTTATCTCGAGCGCCCGGCAACCGTGCCGGGCTGGTTCGGGACAGGCCGCGATGACCCCCACCAAGCTGCTGATCGGCCAGATCCTGGCCGTTTTCGCCATCACCCTGTTCGGGGTGTGGTCGGCGACCCAATGGGCGGCGGCGATGCTGGGCTATCAGCCCCAACTCGGCCCGCCCTGGCTGGTGCTGTTCGGCACCCCGGTCTATCGCCCCTGGCAGCTGTTCCCCTGGTGGTATGCCTACGAGGCCTATGCGCCGCACATCTTCGACAAGGCGGGGATGCTGGCCGGGGCCAGCGGTTTCATGGGCTGCGCCGCCGCGATCGCCGGTTCGCTGTGGCGGGCGCGGCAGAGCCGGCTGGTCACCACCTACGGCTCGTCACGCTGGGCGACCGCCCGGGAAGTGGAGCGGGCCGGGCTGTTCCGCTCGGCCGGGGTGTTCCTCGGCCGGTTGGGTAACCGCTATCTCCGTCATGACGGTCCCGAGCATGTGATGGCCTTCGCGCCGACCCGGTCGGGCAAGGGCGTCGGGCTGGTGGTGCCGACCCTGCTGTCCTGGACCGGCTCGGCGGTGATCCACGACATCAAGGGCGAGAACTGGCAGCTCACCGCCGGCTGGCGGGGGCGGTTCTCGCATTGCCTGCTGTTCAATCCGACTGATCCCCGTTCCGCCCGTTACAACCCGTTGCTGGAAGTCCGCAAGGGTCCCGACGAGGTCCGCGACGTCCAGAACATCGCCGACATCCTGGTCGATCCCGAGGGCGCGCTGGAGCGGCGCAGCCACTGGGAGAAGACCAGCCATTCCCTGCTGGTCGGCGCGATCCTCCATGTGCTGTATGCCGAGGAGGAGAAGACCCTGGCCCGGGTCGCCACCTTCCTGTCCGATCCCCGCCGCAGCTTCGTTCAGACCCTGAGCCGGATGATGGCGACCAACCATCTCGGCACCCCCGACGTGCCCCAGGTCCATCCGGTGGTCGCATCGGCGGCGCGCGAGGTCTTGAACAAGAGCGAGAACGAGCGCTCCGGTGTGCTGTCGACCGCGATGTCGTTCCTCGGCCTCTACCGCGATCCGGTGGTCGCCGCGACCACCGTCGCCTGCGACTGGCGGATCGCCGATCTGGTCGATGCCGAGCGTCCGGTGTCGCTCTATCTGGTGATCCCGCCGTCGGACATCTCGCGGACCAAGCCGCTGGTCCGGTTGGTGCTCAATCAGATCGGCCGCCGCCTCACCGAGCGGCTGGAGGGTGATCCGGCCAAGCGGCGCAAGCACGCCCTGCTGATGATGCTCGACGAGTTCCCGGCGCTGGGGCGGCTCGATTTCTTCGAGACCGCGCTGGCCTTCATGGCTGGCTACGGCATCCGCGCCTATCTGATCGCCCAGAGCCTCAACCAGATTTCCAAGGCCTACGGCGAGAACAACGCGATCCTCGACAATTGCCATGTCCGGATCGCCTTCTCCAGCAACGACGAGCGCACTGCCAAGCGGATTTCCGACGCGCTCGGCACCGCCACCGAATTGCGTGCCCAGCGCAACTATGCCGGCCACCGGCTGGCGCCATGGCTCAGTCACGTCATGGTCAGCCGGCAGGAGACGGCGCGGCCGCTGCTGACTCCGGGCGAGGTGATGCAATTGCCGCCCGCCGACGAACTGGTGTTGGTCTCCGGCCTCGCCCCGATCCGGGCCAAGAAGCTGCGCTATTACCAGGACCGCAATTTCTCGGCGCGGGTGCTGCCCGCGCCGGAACTGGCCGAGCACGGTTACTCCGACCGGCCAGCGGCCCGTCCCGACGATTGGAGCGGGTTGGTGCGCGGCCCGCATGTCCGCCTCGCCACCGCCGAGGAGTCCGCGCTCGGTTTCGAGGATGAAGGCGGCGTCCAGCAGCAGCGCCATCCCGGCCTGCCCGAGGAGGGTTTCGTGGTGGCGGCGCATTCCGATCCCGAGCCCGATCCCATCGACGACGAGTCCGATCTGCTGGCCGATCAGCGGGCGATGGACCGCTTGCGTGGCCTCGGCACGGTGGTTCGCGCCCACGCCATCAACGAAGGCCGCGATGGCGCCGGGCCGGGCGACGATCTGCTGCCGAGCTTCTGAGGGAGGCGAGGATGAAGCGCACCAGGATCCGCCATCAATTGTTCCTCGACCCGGACCTCAGCGCCCGGCTGGAAACGCTCGCCGCCAAACCGGGGGTGTCGAAATCGACCATTCTCGCCGACGCATTGGCCGCCTGGCTCAATCGCCGCGGCAGTCAGGAACTCGACGAGCGTTTCGGCCTGCGTCTCCACCGCATCAGCGATCAGCTCGACCGCATCGAGCGCGACGGCCAAGTGCTGTTGGAAAGCCTGGCGCTGTTCGTCCGCTACCAACTGACCGTCTCCGCCCCATTGCCCGAGCCGGACAAGGCGGCCCGCGCCGTCGGCCAGGAGCGCTTCCAGAAATTCATCGATCAGGTCGGCCGGCAGATCGCCGCCCGCCGCCGCACCCTGTCGGGCGATCAGGAGGGAGAGCCGTCATGACCAATCCGGAATCCCGCGACCGCCGCCGCGCCATGTTGCGCACCGCGATGGGGCCGGCGATCGCCGCCGCCCTGGTCGATCCGCTGGTGATCGAGGTGATGGTCAATCCCGATGGGGCGCTGCGGCTCGACCGGCTGGGGGAGGGGCGGGTCGATACCGGCGTGCGTCTCGCTCCGGCCGAGGTGGAGCGGATCATCCGCCTCGTCGCCAGCCATGTCAGGGCCGAGATCCATCCCGGCAATCCGGTGGTCAGCGCCGAGCTGCCCGCTCGCGATGACGGCGCCAGCGGAGAACGGTTCGAAGGCCTGTTGCCGCCGGTCGCGTTGGGCCCGTGCTTCGCGATCCGCAAGCCGGCGGTGCGGATCCACACCCTCAGCGATTATGTCA